>SZPB01000236.1 GCA_030263535.1 Cytophagia bacterium CHB2 | reverse complement strand
AGCCTGTGTCGAACCAGGTTGGTGAGCCTGTGTCGAACCAGGTTGGTGAGCCTGTGTCGAACCAGGTTGGTGAGCCTGTGTCGAACCAGGTTGGTGAGCGTATGTCGAACCAGGTTGGTGAGCGTATGTCGAACCATGAACAAAATGGAATTGGCATTGTGCTGCCATATTATTTTCCCGAATTGCACACGCGCGCCAATGCCCCCACGCAACCGCTGCCCGAACCGGTGACCGCGAGCGCGTTGATCCTGTTCGATGCGCCGCTATCCGCCGTGGAAAATGAACCTTATTTGAACGCATATTCCATCAATCACGCTTCGCTGGATTTGCTTTCAGCAAGTCTGCCCGGCGGCCACATTAATTTGATCACCGATGAAAAGAGCGGCGATAATCTCGTGCGCTGGGAGGCGCAACTTGTTCGCTATGGCGAGTTGTATCTCCCTTCGTTGCCGCTGCAAATTGCCGCGCAAAGCCGGCAACTCACGCGCAGTGAGATTCACGTCCGAGTCGGGGAAGGCATTCAACTCGGCGGGATTTTCATTCCGATGGATGCTCGCGGTTTCAGTTTGATTAATTATTACGGCCCGGCAGGCACGTTCTCGCAGATTTCTGCGGCTGAGGTTTTGGCGGGCACTCGTGTGAATGAACTGGCAGGGAAAATCGTGTTTGTCGGCGTAACTGCCGCGGGCACACAAGATTTTCTATCAACTTCGTTTTCGGCGCGCATGCCGGGCATCGAGAAACTCGCCACCTCCTCCGCGAATATTTTGCATCAGCATACCTTGTCGCGTCCGGGTTATCTCACCTCGCTGGAATTGTTGCCGGCGCTTGCCGCAGGCGCGTTGGCATTGTGGCTTGGTTTGCGGCTGCACAAACGCACCGCCGGCATTATACTGGCCGGTTTCGTTTTGTTGATTTGGCTTCTCGGTTTCAGCCTGTTTGCGAGCGGACAAATGTGGCTGCACAGCCTCGGCATGATGCTCATGATCATGCTCGCCGGCAGCAGCGCTTTGTTTTTGCGCAAGAATGACATGGCCCGGCGCACGGCAAAGATATCGCAACGCGCCGCGGTTGCAACGGAATTGATTTATGACGAACGCGGCCCGCGCCGCTTGGGACAATTCGAAATTATTGAAGAAATCGGCGCAGGCGCGATGGGAAAAGTTTATGCCGCAATGGATCCCACGCTTGGCCGCAAGGTTGCGGTGAAGATTTTGCGCGAAATGTCCGGTCTCTCCGCGGCCGGGCAGGAGCGATTGCGCGAGCGCTTTTTGCGCGAAGCGCGCGCCGCCGGGGCGTTGAATCATCCCAATATCGTCACGATTTATCAAGCCGAAGAAGCGGGCGGGCATTTTTTTATTGCCATGGAATTTCTGGACGGCAAAACGCTCGATGAGATTATTGCAGCCGAGGCCCCGCTGCCGCTCAACCGCGTGCAGCGCTTCGCCGCGCAAATCGCCAGCGGACTCGATTATGCGCATGCCCGCGGCGTGATTCACCGCGACATCAAGCCCTCAAATCTCATGATCCTCGGCGGCGAGGCCGTCAAGATTTTGGATTTTGGCGTGGCGCATTTGGCGCAATCGACGCTGACGCAGGAAGGCGCGGTGTTGGGCACGCCGAGTTACATGTCTCCGGAACAGTTGCGCGGCGAAAAAATCGACGGCCGCTCCGATCTTTTTTCGCTGGCGGCGGTGGTTTATGAAATGGCGACACGCCAACGGCCGTTCGCGGGCGAAAACGTGTCAAGCATTTCCACGCAAATCGTGTCCGGCCAATTTACCCGGCCTTCTGTAATCAACGTGAAGCTAACAGAAGCCTTCGATCAAGTTTTGGTCAAAGCGTTACAACAAGACCGCGAGCAGCGCTTTGCCACGCCGGGGGAGTTTGCCGCAGCGCTGCAGGAGGTTAATCTGTGATAGTTTATCTTAAGCCGTAATGTGGCATTTAGCAAGCGCGGAAACGTCACGGGCGATCGTACGCAAATCGCATCCCGCCCTGCGCGACACGCTGCAATCCGAAATGTCTCAGCTCGAAAACGATTGGAAAATTTTGGAAGGCAATTGGTATTTGCGCGACGTGCTTTTGAAAAAGGATTGATGGTTTTGGAGATTGGTGGAGTGATGAAGCTGCCAAATTTTTGCTTGTAAATGTGACACTGGTTTTGTAGGATGAAGCCATGATCAATGTTCAAATTACGATTGAAGAAGAATTGCTTGCGGATATTGAAGAAGCCAGCAAGCCCCAGTCGCCGGACTTGACCGCGATCGTGCGCGAAGCGCTGCACGCCTGGCTCAAACGCCGTGAGGGCCAGCGCTTCGAGCAAGAATGGATCGCTGCTCTGCAAAAGCATCCCGATGAAGCGCAACGCGCAGAAGATTGGCTGGAAGCACAGACCTGGTCCGCGCCATGAAACGCGGCGAGGTGTGGCAGGCAGACTTGGGCGCAAAATCCGGTAGGCGCCCGATCGTCATTCTCACGCGTAGTGCCGCTATTCCTTACCTCAACAAAGTGACGGTCGCGGAGATTACCTCACAGAGCAAAGGCTACCCCACGGAAGCCGACATCGATCAAAAAGCCAATTTGCCCATCCCCTCTTATGTTCAGCTTGATAATATCCAGACCATTTCCAAATCTCGCCTCGAAAAATACCTCGGCACACTCGACGAAGGCACGATGAAAAGCATTGGTGAAAAAATCGTGCTTGCACTTCACCTCGAGACGGTATTCTCAAAGCCGTAAAAGTCCGCCTTCGAATACAACGCCTTCCTTGTGCGACCAAAAATGCAAACCGAAATATCCTACCTTGAAAACGATTAAAAGATTCTAACAGGTAATTGGTACGTGAGAGATGTGCTGTTAAAAAAGATTGAGGGATTTCTGGTTTTTGAAATCCCTGAATCTACTCATTCCGAAATTATTGCCTACTGCGCCATATTTTACTTCGCTTTCAGCAACACCATCACCGAATCCAAGCTGCCGTCGTTGGGCGCGGGGGTGAGGCGCAAGAGATGGCAGATCAAATCATAAACATGAATATTCTGAAACGGGCGGGCGACAAAGCCTGATTTGAATGCCGGGCCGTGCGCAATGAACGTGGCGCGCATCGAAGGCAGCAAATTATCGTAGCCGTGATCGCCGCCAAAACGACGCACGCGGTTACGGGTCCGAATCGACCAGCCGTCATCCGCAATGCCGATGATTGGCATGATGCGGCGGTGATTGCGATACTGAAACCGTTCGGGAATCTCGGCTTTGCGATACACCTGCAAATGCGGATGCGCTTTCGCCAGTTTCTGATAGACTTCTTCTTCGTTGTTTTGCTGCGGCCGCAGCGCCAAAATCGGCGACCAGTCCACCACCTCGACGGCTTGCAGATCGAGGTAATCATCGATATAAATTACGCGCTCCGAGCTGGTGGGGGCCATGCCGTGATCGGAAACGATGATGACATTAACTTGATCGAACAGGTCGCGTTTTTCCAGGCCTTGTATCAAATCACCCATCACGCTGTCCATGGCGCTGATCGCGGCCAGCATTTCCGGCGCATCCGGCCCAAAATCGTGCCCGGCATCGTCAATGGCGCTGAAATAAAGCGTAATCAGCGTGGGGCGCGCTGCCTTGGGCAAATCGAGCCAGCTCAAAACTTCTGCAACCCGCGCGCGATTGGGAATATCGCCGTCATACCTCTTCCAAATGTGCGGACGCACGCCGTTGATTTCCGCTTCCGATCCCACCCAAAAATAAGTTGCGCTGATTTGCCCCTGTTTTTCCGCGGTGACCCACACCGGCTCGCCGCCCCACCAGCGGCTGTCTTCCACGGCCTTACGATCACTGATGCGAAAGCGCGCATCCATGTCCGGATCATACATGGTATTCGACACAATGCCATGATGCTCGGGATAAAGTCCGGTGACGATGGTGTAATGATTGGGAAAGGTTTTGCTGGGAAACGCGGGAATCATGCCCTGCGCCATCACACCGTTTTTTGCCAAACGCTGCAAATTCGGTGTGTCGGTTTTGTGGATATAATCATTGCGAAAGCCGTCAAGCGAAACGAGGATAACGGTGGGATCGAAATCAGCATTTGCGCTGGTGTGCTTGCCTGTTTGCCGGGCGCAGGCAGAGAGCATGAAAAAAGCGGCAATGACAGTCAACCAAGTCGTTCGAAGTTTAAGCATATAAATCTCACATTTATTTGGATAATTCAATGCGTTTGAAAAATATTTGAATAATGCAAATTCTCGCCAACAAAAGCAAGCCGCCAACACAGGCTAAAAAATGTTTGTAAATTTAGCCCGGCAATGGTACATTTTGCCGAATTTTGAGAAGAATGGTCAAAACTGACACAATCAAAATCCGGTTCTAACCTGGACTGAAGAAAGAAGTTGAAGGGGTCTTTGAAATCAAGGAGAGAAAACTTGAAGCCTCGCCCGCACACAAGTCAGCCACTTGCCGATTTTCGCGCCAATCCGGACAAGGCTTTGGCGCGTCTGCGCCGCTCCGGTAAACCGGTGCTGCTCACTAAAAACGGCAAACCTCAAGCGATGTTGATTGATGTACGTAAATTATCGTTGGACGCGACTGCCCATGAGCTTGAGCGAATGATCGAAGAAGCCGAAGCGGATGTTGCTGCTGGCAGAATTGATGATTATGATAAATTCATAATGCGCTTCCGCCGTGAGCATAACCTATAACATACGCCTCACGTTAAGGGCGCAAGATGATATTGCAGCCATCTTTCTTTATCTGGATCGCGAACGCCATGCAGCAGCGGTAAGATTCATTCAACAACTTGACAAGCATATTGATGGGCTGAGGTGGGCGCCTGCACGTTATCCGAAAATTCGTGAGCGGCTTCGCAACCGCCGTATTTATCGCCACATTCCTTTTCTTCGTTATCGCATTATCTTTCGTATTCAACGCCGCGAAGTCATCATCATGCGCATTGTGCACCAAGCCCGGTTATTGCGCGAAGTTGAGTAACGCATTCATCCCAACTTGGCCTGGGGATATGACGCATGTCCGAACAACCCACCTTTCAAGATCTTCTCACCGGATTTTCCAATAAAATTTTCGCCGGCCACAGCGAGTAACTAACGGCGTTCCATCAGGCGCTCATTGCCACGAAGCTTACCTCTTTGATTCCCTCGCCTCGCGCGCAAACCTCACCAACTCCCAATACGGCGCGCGATAGCCATTCTGCTGATGAAACGCCTCGGCCTGCTGCAACACTTTTTCTTTCAGCGCGCGATGCGCTTGATTGAATTGTTGATGCCGCAAGGCCGCTGCCGCATTCATACCCTCAGGAACCGGGCCGACTTTGCCAAACGCGTTGAGCAGCATGCTGTAGCCTTTCATCGTCCGCGCCAGCGGCAGCAAATACCACGCATATCCCAGGCGATCGCCGGCTTCCGCGCCTTCGAGCATGGCGTCGATCACCGCGTTGTCGATGTGATCGTGATAAAGTGTTTCCGGATCGCGCCATTCCGCCACGACGCGCAATTGCGGATCATATTCCAAGTCCGCCGGTTCCTGCGTTTCAAAATGCTTGACCCCGAACGCCGCCAGCCACGCGCTCACACCCGGCGTCGAGATGTGAGAAATTCCCATCCATAAATTGACGCCGAATTTGCGATAGGCGGCGGAGGCGACTTCCGAGCAGAATTGCTTGTTGTCATCATGATAATTCATCTCGAAATCATACGGAATGTGCTGCTCACGCGCTTGCTGCAGCGCGGCAGCCGCGGCTTTGTGCGGCAGCAACGGCTCTGCGACTAAAGCAGGCAGATCCGCGCGCAAGCGCAACACCATCACGCGCAGCTTTTTGTCACGCAAGTATTCCTCCAGGGTGGCAATGGCAACCCCGCGCTCGATGTGGGCCTCGATAATCGAAGCGAGACTGGTTTTCTCCTCGACGTGAACGAGCGCGATATGCGAAAAATTTCCGGGATAATCACTGCCGCGCGCGATCAACGCCGAGGTGGGCGCGCCGCCGCGCGATACCAGAATGTCGCCGCTGTGCAGCGTAACCCCGAGGATTTTGGCCGCTGGCGTTTGTGACGGCTCCTCCTGGCCGCGCGCCAGCGCCGGCAACGAATCTTGCGGCGCTTGCAGCATAACTTCTTCCAATGCGGCGCGGCTGCCGTAGAGCAGCCGGTAAATGCGGTTGCGCGTAGCCGCCTCCGAAAAATCCCATTGTTGAGATTGCGTCTTAACCAATCTGCGCAAGCGTGTTTGAAATTGCGTATAGCCGGAAAGTTTTTGCGGACAGGCCGCCACCTGGGGCGCAGCTTCGAACACGATTCTTTCGATTTCCGCAAAAAGCGCATCGGCGGGCTGCCGTGTATCAGCGTCGAGGGAATCCAACAGGTGGTGGCCATAAGCAAATTCGGCCTCGATGACCGGCGCCAATTCCTCACAACCTTGTTGGCGCGCGTTTTTAAAGCGATCTTCCAGAGCTTGCCAATACTCGTCTTTATTCCACACGAAGGGCTGCTTATCGCTGGCCGCCGGCTCCGGCGGGTTTGAAGCGGGAATCAGCAGGAGGAGATAGAGCCCGGCAAGAGTGAGCGCAATGCGCCCAACTGTTTTGCGCCGGCGTTGTTGTGATGGTCTCATGATCGCATCCGGAAATTTTGCTGTGACAGGTTTTGATCACAAAACAACAGCGCCTTCCGGATTGAGCATCATCCGGAAGGCGGCAGGCGTTCAATGCCAAGCGCCCAAAATTGCGCCGGCGATAACCAGACCCACGAGATTATAGCCGCTATCGATGAGAAAAAGTTTGAGCGGGCGATCTTCAAATGTGCTGGTGGTGAAGCTCGTCATCGCGCTGAAGCCCAGGCCTGCCATCAAGCCGGTTTCCGCGCCGCTGAAGAGATTCGCGGGCTGCACGCGCGTGATGAAAATCGCCAGGACGTATGCGATAATCAGCGAGCTGATGAGCGCCACCGCATAAGCCTTGCCCGCGCCGCCCTTCTTTTTGATGTCCTCTTCCGTCGTGCCCATCAGCGCCATCCACGGCTTGGCGAACAACATGGGCGAATACCACAAACCGCCCAGCACGAAATACGCCGCCGCTGCCGCCAATACCGCCACAGGGTTGATGCTTTCCATGCCTCTCCTCCGTTGAAAAGGTTGTTTGTCTGAGCAGGCATTTGTTGCCTGTTCTTGGCGCCGCAATTTAACCGTCCGACTGCAAATATCAAGCGCTTTGTTTGGCACGCAACCTCACCGCGCCTAAAATGCGCTTGACATCCAATCAAAAACTGTCTATATTTTTTCGCCAAATCAAACGTGTGCATGGCTTTTGTTGCAATCGTTACGGAAGCCCGTCGCACCTAAAATACCGGAGTTGTTGCAGGATATGCCGCGCGGCCGTGTGAAGTGGTTTAACGAGAACAAAGGTTACGGATTCATCGAGCCGCTGGCAGGCGGTGAAGAGGTGTTCGTTCATTTCTCGGTTATTCAAATGGATGGTTTCAAAACGCTGCCGCAAGGCACCGAAGTCGAGTTCGAATATGTGGCGGGCGAAAAAGGCCCGCAAGCGACAAAAGTCACGAAAGTGTAAGCCCGCCGCCGAGGTTTCTTGCGCCAACCATCGCACCCCGATTGCTGCCTGATCGGGGTTCGTTTTATAGATCGACGTCAGGCAAGATCAATCTGGAGAGTAACCGTGAAATTCGATGCACAAGCCATTCAGAAAATTGCCGAGGTGCTGCAAACCGAAGCGAAAGAGCGCGGCAATAATTTTCGCATGGTTTTGGATCATCCGGAATCCGGGCGGCGGCTCTCGCTCGAAATTTATCCCGAAATCGCCATCAGCAAAAACAAGGGCAGCTTGATTTCGGTGTACACGGCCTCCAGTCATTTGCAACTGCATTTTTGCACGGGCTTCGTCGTCAGCGAAGCGCTCGGCGAAGTCACGTTCGTTGCTGAAAATAAGGGCAAAGTGTGCGGATTGATCATCGAGAAAGAGGCGGGATGCTCGTTGTTTGCAAATGTCGATGCGAAAGTCCTGTCCGGTGATTTTACCACACTGGGGCCGGAAGTCATGCTCTCCGGCATCGCGCTCTCGCTTACCGAAAGCATTTTGCCCAAGCCCAAGAAAACGCAACGCGCGAAAAGACCTGCAAAGAAAGCGGCAAAATCATCCAAAAGAAAAACCTCGCCGCGCCGGCGGAAATAGATAGGCACCATTGGCACTGTCTGTTGACATGCTTTTGATGCGAGTTTGACAAATCAGGAAGTGCTTTAGTGGCAAACTTGTGTAAATCAGTGGCATTATCTTTGTAGCCGATGTTCTTAAGCATTGTAGATATTCCGCTAACACTGGATTTTTTTAAACGGTATAGACGATGTTTAATCAGAATCTGAAAATATCTTCCGATCAAATCGCTGACTTTTGCAGGCGGTGGCGCATTAGCGAGTTCGCTTTGTTTGGATCAGCCCTGCGTGATGACTTCAATTCCCAAAGTGATCTCGATATCTTGGCCACGTTTACACCAGAGGCGAATTGGAGCCTGTTTGATCACGTGCAAATGGAACAAGAATTGGCAAAATTATTTGATCGGAAAATTGATCTCTTTAGCAAACGTGCTGTCGAGCAAAGCCAAAACTGGATACGGCGCCGGGAAATACTAAGCACCGCCGAGGTTGTTTATGCAACGTGATAATACCGCTATTTTGGATATTGCCCAAGCAGCGCGGCTCATTCTTGAATTCAAAAAAGGGGTAGATAAAGCCGCCTTCCTTCAGGATGTTAAAACGCAGTCGGCCATTTTACATCAACTGATGGTTATGGGTGAAGCAGTCAAACGGTTGTCTCAGGATTTTCGGGTGCACCATGACGCAATTCCTTGGGGGCCGATTGCAGGCATGCGTGACAAACTCATACACGCCTATGACATAGTTGATCTCGAAGAGGTTTGGGAAACAGTGACGGCGGACGTGCCAGTTTTGCTCTCTTTGCTTACACCTCTTCTCCCGCAAGAAGATGATCTGCATTGAACGCAGCGATGGAAAACTACATCGCGGAATTTCTCGATTATTTGCGCGCTGAAAAACATCTCGCCAAGAACACCGTCGTCTCCTACGGTTTCGATTTAAAACGCTATGCCGCGTTTCTTGCCCAGCGCCGCCTCACCACACCGGCAGAAGTTACTGTTGCCGACATCCGCGCGCTGCTCACCGAACTGACGCAATTGGGGTTCGCCACCACCAGCATCGGCCGCCAGCTTGCTGCCATTCGCATGTTTCATCGTTACCTCCTCGGCGAGAAGTATTGCGCACACGACCCCGCCGAGACGCTCTCGCTGCCGCGCCAAAGCCAAAAAATCCCTCACGTGCTGGACATTGCTGATATCGAGCTACTCTTGCAGCAGCCGGACGTCGCCACCGCATTGGGCGTGCGCGATCGCGCGTTATTGGAATTTCTCTATGCCACCGGCGCGCGCGTTTCCGAAGCCATCGAGCTGGGCATGAACGATCTTTTTTTGCAGCAGCATTTTGTGCGCCTCTTCGGCAAAGGCTCAAAAGAACGACTCGTGCCCATCGGCGAAGTTGCGACGCTGTGGGTACAAAATTACTGCGAGCAAATCCGCCCGCAGCTTATCCGCAAGCGCCGCACTCAGGAAAAAGTGTTTGTCAATGCGCGTGGCGGCAAATTCTCACGCATGGGGGTGTGGAAGATTTTGCGCGGCTACTTGAATGCCGCGGGCATCACCAAACCGGCTTCGCCGCACACCATCCGGCATTCGTTTGCCACGCATTTGCTCGAAGGCGGCGCGGATTTGCGCGCCGTGCAGGAGATGCTCGGCCATGCTGATCTTGCCACCACACAGATTTACACACATCTCGATCGCGCTTATTTGAAGGAAGTTCACCGCCAATTTCATCCGCGCGAGAAGTATTTTGATGCTACGGGAAAGTGATAGTATTGCCAGATTCAAAACTTTGAGAACACCTTAAACTTTACACCTTACAGCGTTTTTCATTTGGATGAACAGAGTTTGTAGTCCCCGCCCCTTGTGGGCGGCTGTTGAAGCCATGAAATTCGCGGTTGCAACAATGCCCC
>SZPB01000235.1 GCA_030263535.1 Cytophagia bacterium CHB2 | reverse complement strand
CGCAAAAGACTACGCCATTTATTTCATCGATTTGAAAATGCCCGGCGGGCTGGACGGCATTGAAACCATGATGGAAATTCGCAAGCTGCATCCCGAGGCCTCGATCATCATCATCACGGCTTATGCCACGGTGGATACCGCCATCACCGCGATGAAAGAAGGCGCCCAGGAATACATCGTCAAGCCGTGCAACCCCGAGGAAATCTCGCTGCTCGTGGGCCGCATTATGAAGGTGAAAAACTTGCAGCGCGAGAATTTGATTCTGCGCAAAAAATTGGCGCGGCAATATAATTTCGACGACATCATCAGCAAAAATGGCAAGATGCTGGAAATTTTTCAGCTTATTCGCGAGGTGGCGAACATGCGCAGCACCGTGCTCATTCAAGGCGAAAGCGGCACCGGCAAGGAATTGATCGCGCGCGCCATTCACAATTCCGGCGAGCGCGCCGGCAAGCCGTTCATTTGTGTGTCCTGTGCGGCGTTGGCGGAAACGCTGTTGGAATCCGAATTATTCGGCCACGAGAAAGGCGCGTTCACGGGCGCCGTGGCGCAAAAGAAGGGCAAATTCGAGATGGCAGAAGGCGGGACGATTTTTCTCGATGAAATCGGCGATATCTCGCTCAAATTGCAAATGGATTTGTTGCGGGTTTTGCAGGAGCGCAAGTTCTATCGCGTCGGCGGCTCGGAAGAAATTCAAGTCGAGGTGCGCGTGATTGCCGCGACCAACGTGGATTTGCGCGAGGCCGTGCAACAGGATAAATTCCGCGACGATCTTTATTATCGCCTCAACGTCATCAACATCCGTATTCCCCCGCTGCGCGAACGGCGCGAGGATATTCCCCTGCTCGCGCGTTATTTCATCGAACGGCTCTCCCACGAGTTGGGCAAAGAAGTGCACGACATCACCGAGACGGCGCTCAAGCTTTTGCTCGCGCACAATTGGCCCGGCAACGTGCGTGAATTGGAAAATGCCGTGGAGCGCGCCATCGTCACCTGCAAAAGCAAAATTTTGACAGAAGACGATTTTGCCTTTCTGCGCCACGATTTGGAAAGCGGCAACGGCTGGACTGTGCCCTCCAACCTGACCTTGCAAGAGGTGGAAAAAAAAGTCATTGCCGTCACGCTGCAGCGGGCGCGCGGCAACATGAAAGAGACCGCCAGTATTCTCGGCATCGATCGCTCGACGCTGTATGAAAAAATCAAACGCTACAATATTCCCCGCCCGCAAGAAACCGGGCACGCATGAGTTATAGTGGCAAAAAGATGCCAAACGCCGTGTTGCGGAGGAATACGGCTCACATGCGTTTACGTATGTACAGGCGCCTCGTTGATGGCAGTCCCCCTCATTCCTCAACAATATCCATTCGTTAAAACCCTGGCAACCTTCCCGGCTATTCCCACGTCGTAGCTGCAGATTTTTTTTCTCACTTGCTGGTAACCTTTTTCAAATTCGATTGTCTTACGGACAGAAAGCGACAAGCCCTCGCGGAGAGCAACGGCTTTTCCGGCGCTGTTGTTCTTCCGTGCATTTGTCACAGCCCCAGGAGCAGACGTGATGAGAGTGAAGCTACTGACCTTAACCTTGTTCGTGGTCGCCGCGGCTCAAGTCGCCGGCCAGCAGCCCGCGCCGAAGAAAACGTATCATACCAAACATATCAACCCCCACGCGCCGGTTATCGACGGCCGCCTCGACGACGAAGTCTGGGAAAAAGTCGACTGGACCGGCGATTTTACCCAGCGCGAGCCTAACGATGGCGCAGCGCCGACCTATCAAACGCAATTCAAAATTTTGTTCGATGAAAAAAATCTCTACGTTGGCGTGCGCGCTTTCGACGCGGAACCGGACAAGATCGTGCGCCGCGTCACCCGCCGCGACGTGTTTGACGGCGACTGGGTTGAAATCAACATCGACAGCTATTTCGATCATCGCACCGCGTTTTCCTTTACCATTAACGCGGCCAATGTCAAGGGCGATGAAGCGGTTTCCAATGATGGCGACTACTGGGACGCCAATTGGAATCCCGTTTGGTTTAGTGAAGTTTCGGTCGACGCCGAAGGCTGGTGCGCGGAAATGCGCATCCCCTTCAGCCAACTGCGCTTCGGCGACAAAGACGAACATGTGTGGGGCATTCAATTGCAACGCCGGCTTTTTCGCAAACAAGAGCGTTCGGTATGGCAATACATTCCGCAAAACACCGCCGGTTGGGTAAGTTATTTCGGCGAATTGAAGGGTCTTGCCGGCATCAAAGCCTCAAGCCGTATCGAGCTGCTGCCTTATGGCGTGAGCAGCATGCGGCGCTTTCAAGAGGTGGCGGGAAATCCCTTTGCCACCGGCGATCTCAAAAAAGCTTCAGGCGGTTTGGACGCGAAAGTCGGCGTGACCAGCGATTTGACCATGGACGTCACCATCAACCCGGACTTCGGCCAGGTGGAAGCAGATCCTTCTGAAATCAATCTTACCGCGTTTGAAACGTTTTTCCAGGAGAAACGGCCGTTCTTCATCGAAGGCCAGAACATTTTGGAATATCGCCTCACTGGCGGCGACGGTTCGTTTTCGAATGATCGTTTGTTCTATTCGCGCCGCATTGGCCGTTTACCGCATGCGTATCCCTCGCTTGCTGCCGGCGAATACGCCAATGTGCCGGAAAATACCTCGATTGCTGCTGCCGCCAAAATCACTGGCAAAACCAAAAATGGTTTTTCCCTCGGCATTCTCGATGCGGTGACGGACAAGGAACAGGCCGAGATTGATTTCAACGGACAACGCCGAAAAGAGATCGTCGAACCGCGCACAAACTTTTTTGTCAGCCGCGTGCAGAAAGATTTCAACAAAGGTACGAGCGCCATCGGCGGCATGTTCACCGCCACGCATCGCGATCTCACAAACTCGCAACTCAACTATTTGAATCGCGCCGCATATTCCGGCGGCATCGACTTCCGCCATCAATGGCATAATCGTACTTACTACTTTGATGCGTTGGGCGTGTTTAGTCATGTTCGCGGCGAGGCAGCGGCCATTTCCGCCGCGCAAACCTCCTCGCAGCGCTATTTTCAGCGGCCGGACGCTGATTATGTCGAATTCGATCCCAACCGTACCTCACTCACCGGGCACGGCGGCAATCTCAGCCTCGGTCGCGGCGGCAACAGCCCCGTACGTATTAATCTGGGTGTCACGTGGCGTTCGCCCGGACTCGATTTGAATGATGCCGGCTTCTTGCGCCAGGCCGATCGCATTATGCAATCATTTTGGATGGGCTATCGCTTCACCAAGCCCACACTGATTTTCAATCGCCTGAATTTCAATGTGAATCAATGGTACGGTTGGAATTTTGGCGGAGAGAAAGTTTTCGAAGGCGGCAACATCAACGGCGGCGGCCCCCTGCGCAACTATTGGTACATTTGGTTTGGCATTGGTCGCGAGAGCAAAAACCTCTCGACCACGGCGTTGCGCGGCGGACCGGCGCTGATCCTGCCCGGGCAATGGAATCAATGGCTCACGATTGAAACCGATCAGCGCAAAGCCGTGGTGTTCAGCGTGAACGGCTACAACAGTTGGAAAGATGAAAATGATTCGCGTTATCACGAAATCGGCCTGGGAATGTCTGTGCGCCCGGTCAAGTCGTTAAACGTGCGCTTCAGCCCGTTTTATGGCATCAACAAAGACGATTTGCAATATGTCAGCACACCCGCCAACAACGGGGAAAGCCGGTATCTTTTCGGCCGGATCGATCAACGGACGCTGGGACTCACGACACGCATCGATTGCAGCATCACGCCCAATCTGTCGGTGCAGTTTTACGGTCAGCCGTTCGTTTCCGCCGGAGAATATTCCCAATTCAAGCGCATCACCTCGTCGCGCGCGGCAAACTATGCCGATCGCTTTCATGTCCTGAGCAACGAACTCACATACGAGGCCGCTTCGAATACATTTTTGGTTGATGAGAATTTGGACGGCGTGAGCGATTATGCTTTTGGCAAACCGAATTTCAACTTCAAGCAGTTTCGCTCGAATCTGGTTTTGCGGTGGGAATACAGCCCGGGTTCAACCGTGTTTTTGGTGTGGTCGCAAGGCCGCACCGGCTTCACTTCCGACGGCGAGTTCTCGTTCCGGAATGATGTAAGGGATTTGTTCGAGGTTTATCCGGACAATGTTTTTCTGGTGAAACTGAATCGCTGGTTTTCGTTGTGAGGAAAGCAGTACACGGACATCATGATTGCATACCTACTCCATCTGTCATTCCGTAGAAATCTTGTGAAGTACTGGGCGTTGAGCTTGGAACTTCACAGGATTCTCTCTGGATGACAATGATAGCAGAGTATGACTTTGAAGATTACCGCGTCGGTGTTTCGATAAACCTTATTCGCATCACTCGCGCACGGATTCACGTGGAATCTTGCTGAGTTATTGTTGTTTGCATTTGAGAACATGCACAAATCTGTGCTCAAAACCCTTCATGACGCTTCACTTCAACACAATCCCAATCGGACAGTGATCCGAGCCCATCACCTCGGACAAAATAAAAGCCTCTTTGAGCCGCGGGCGCAGCGCAGCAGAAATGCAAAAATAATCAATGCGCCAGCCTACGTTGCGGCTGCGCGCATTGCCGATCTGGCTCCACCAGGTGTAATGCCCGCCCTCTTTTTGAAACTCGCGAAAGGTGTCCACAAACCCCTTCTTCACAATATTGCCAAAACCGGCGCGTTCTTCCGGCGTGAAACCGTGATTGCCGACATTGGCTTTGGGATTGGTGAGATCGATTTCCGTGTGCGCCACGTTCAAATCCCCGCAAAAAATCACCGGCTTTTTCTTTTCCAATTTCTTGAGATACTTCAAAAAATCGATATCCCATTTGATGCGATAATCAAGGCGTGATAAATCACGCTTGGCGTTGGGGGTATAAACATTGACGAGAAAAAAATCCGCATATTCCGCGGCAATCACCCGGCCTTCGCGATCGTGCTCGGCGATGCCCATGTCGTTTTTCACGCTGAGCGGTTCGGTTTTCGTAAAGATCACCGTGCCGGCATAGCCTTTTTTCTCGGCGGAGTTCCAGTATTGCCGGTAACCCGGCAATTCCAATTCAACTTGCTCGGGCGCGGCCTTGGTTTCCTGCAGGCATAGAATATCCGGCTTGTTTTTTTGAATGAATTCCACCAAGCCTTTTTTGAGCACCGCGCGAATGCCGTTGACGTTCCAGGAGAGAAGTTTCATATTCAGTTTCGATCAATCTGAGCCAGAAGTTTCTGAAACTGTTCTGCCCCAAGTTTGCTCCACAGGGACTTTAGGATTTCTTCTTCTCCCAGTGCTTTTATCACATCTTCTTTGCTCAAGACTGACAGAAGCTCTTCTTTGCTAAAAGCGGCTAAAAGCTTGTCGCGTGCCCCAGTTTGACTCAAAGCGGCGATCAATTTGTCTTGATCACCACCGCTAAAAGCCGCCAATAGCTTGTCGGCGCCCATAGTTCTTTGCAGTGCCGCGATCAGCTTTTCATGCCCCAGGGTCTCAATCATCTTATCGATAAACTCCGGTTTAACGTCAATCATTTTGAGCACCTCACTTTGGTAAAGATCAAAAACGGTTTCGAGAATCGGAGTCGAACGATTGAGCAGGAATTGCGACAAGATAATTTTCTGCCGGCGCGCCGGAGTCGAAAATATTTGCAGCTCTTCAGGCGTCACCTCATCCGGCAAATCTTCGGTTGCGATCAGATACGAAACCATATCCGAATCACGCCGGAATATGCCGGGCTCAATCAACTTATAGCCAAGCACAGGCAAGACATTCAAAACCGCTGCGCTGAGATGATGCACCACAGCCGAGAGCGTCACCTCGGCAATGCTGTAGATGCTATGCTTCGCCATGTACAGCCAGCCGTAAGCTTGCAGCTTGAGCAGATCGCCGGGTTCTAGGCGATCCTTCTCGGTTTTCAGCTCCATGATGTTGAAGCGCTGAAAATAGCGAAACAGCGGCGGCAGCTTGGAAAAATCCGGTTTCTTGTTCTCGTCCGCTGAAATCACGATCACGTCGATTTCGAGCGGCAGTTCACCGACCTTTTCATGATCCTCGACTTTGAAATTGGCTTGCTCGAAACGCAGCCGCAGCAGTTGAATCAATCGCGCTTCATAGGCCTTGAAATTCGCCCGCTCTTCGTTCATGCTCGCCTCCCCATTGATAAAATAAAGCCGACATTCAAATAAAGCAAAGGCTTTTTGCCGGTCGTGGCGCGGCCTTACGGCTTGCCGTAGATTTTCTGCAAGTGATCGATCAACGCCCGGCGTATTTCCGCAACATTTTCATTCAGCACTTTCAAATCCGCATTTTGGCGATTCAAATAATCCAGCCCGTGCTCGTTTCCGGAAATCAAGAAATCGCTGATTGCCACTTTGTAATTGCGGCGCTGGTCAAGCTCGATGCCGTTGATCAGCCAATTGTCTTTTTCGCTGCTCCAGGTAACGTTCGCGGTATGCAAATAGCCCCCGCTACCCTTATTTTTCTGGCCTTGCTCCAGAACTTGTTTGAGCAAGCGGCCGCGCATTTCCGCGAAAACGATGTAGCCGCCGAACGGCAGAATGCGGATCACGTCATATTCTGAAACCGGGCCGGGCTGCAGCTCGTCGTCGATGCGAATCGAGCCGCCATTGAAAATCGCGAGATCCGCCTCCGGCGCCACCGCAAGAAATGAGGCGGTGATCAACTCCGTCAGTTTGCTTGACGTGTTGCGCACCGTCGACTCGCGGCCGTCCAGCACGTCGGGAGAATTAACCACAAGCTTCTCCGGCTCAAAGCCCATTTTGCGAAATGCGTTAAAAGCCAAATCCACCCATTTTTGCACTTCCACTTTGACTTCGGAATCTTCGGCAATTTCAGACGTAATCGGTTGCAAGCGAGTATCGATGCGAAGCTTTTTGGTGGCGGGATCGATCGTCAATTCATGAATATAAACCGAGCGCGCATTGGCATCCGCCTTGAATACCGGCGTGAACTCCGGCCCGCGCCAGACTTGCACATTTTCATGTTCGTGCCCGCCGAGAATCAAATCGATTTCCGGCAGCGTTTGCGCGAGCTGAATGTCTTCGTCGAGCGTCAAATGCGTGAGGGCGATGAGAATATCAACCTGGTCTCTGAGTTTTTTTACTTGCTCGCGCGCAACCTCAAGCGGAAGGCGAAACGTCACATAATTCGGATTATTTTTCGTCAGCATTACGGCAAACAATCCCACACGCACGGATTGTCCGGTTTTGTTGCTCGCAGTGAAGATAATATTCTCGGAAACTCCGGAAAATGGCTTGCCGTTTTTGTCAAAGGCATTGCTGGCAACCCAGTTGAAACGCGATTCTGACAAACGCTGCAAGAAAGCCGGTTCTTTCAAATCGAATTCATGATTGCCGAACGTGCAGAAATCCAGGCCCACCGCATTCAACACCGCGACCATTTGTTTGCCATCTAAACGGACATCGTCGACTTTCGCGGTGCCGAGCGCCGAAGGGCTGAAGAGATCCCCGGCCAGCAACATAAAGGTGTGGGGATTCTCTGCCTGTAGTTGTTTGCGCAGCGTTGCCAAACGCGCCATGCCACCTTCTTTGCCGCCGCTCACCGGAGTGATTTCATAGACGTCATTGATTTGCAGCAACGTGATTCTGATGCTGTCGCCGATTGAACCGGCGCGCGGTTGCGAAATCCTTGCCGGTCCGGCGCAGGATAGCAACAGCATTGCAAGAGCAGCATATATGAATCCCACTTTTTTCATCACGCCTCCAATCCTCTGATGGGAACGTATTGTTCAATCATGGCTTGATCATGCCTCATCATAGCAAATGCCGCGGCGGAACGCTATCGCGCCGGAAAATCAGAATTCCCCAGTATTCGATACTCGCTGCGAAAATAAAGCAACGGGGAAACTTTTGCATCGCCATCACTCAGCGCCACAACTTCGCCGACAAAAATCGTATGATCGCCGCCCTCATGGCTTGCGGTTAATTTGCAATCCACCCAGCCGAGGGATTCGTCCAATACCGGCGCGCCGGTGACCGCCGCACGCGTTTCCAGCGTATCAAATCTCGCGGCGCCGGAAAGCGCCTCCTGCGCAAACCGCTCTGCAATGTGCTGTTGATCAACGTTTAGAATATTCACCGCGAAACATTTTCCCTGCATGATCAAGTCATGACTTTGCGCGTTTTTATTCACACAAACCAAAACCAGCGGCGGCGCCAGCGACACCGAGCAAAAGGCATTCGCGGTCAAACCGTGTATTTTATCGCCCGCACGCGTCGTCACAATCGTCACGCCGGTGGCAAAAGCGCCCAGGACGCGGCGAAAATCTTTTTGATCAATCATAGGTGATTCCTTCGTACCGATTGGATGGTATAAGGCAGTTCAAATGCGTTAGGAATGGTTAATGGTTAATGGCAATAGTCGATTAATCATTGACAACTATTAACCATTGGCCATTAAGTTTTCATGCGCCCTAAATGCGCGCAAATATAGCCCCGCCAAAGGCCAAATGCAAGATCGCGCTTGACATTCAAAGGCGGTTTACGTTAATTCATCCGTCAATCAGCCAGCAAGTTATGTGAAAATGTTTGATTTTGCCGCAGGCTGAGCTCGTCGAAGCCTGCACTGTCGCAGCAGAGCTTCCGCAGGCTGAGCTTGTCGAAGCCTGCTTTTCTCCAAATAAATCCGAATCAGATTAGAGTCAGATTATGGATCGCAGATCGCTTGTGGCCGGCGGGATTCTCATACTCGTCGGATTATCGTTTTTTCTTGGAAATTTTATCGAGTTCTATTGGGAAGAACTGTGGCCATTGTGGATGATTCTCGGTGGTTTGGTGTTTCTCGGGCTTTTTCTCGCGAATCGCCGCAGCTACGGTTTTCTCATGCCGGCTACAATTCTGTTGAGTCAAGGCGCGTTGTTTCAATTTTGCGCGTGGAACAATCGCTGGTATTACATGGAAGAGTTGTGGCCGGTTTTCATTCTCGGCCCCGGGCTCGGATTTTTATTAATGTATTTTTTCGGCAAGCGCGAAACCGGTTTTGTGATTCCCGCTTTTATTTTGATCGGCCTGTCGGCTATTTTTTTCGTCACCCTCGGCCCGTTTCAACAGTATCGCGATTTTTGGCCGGTGCTGTTGATTCTTGCCGGGCTGTTTCTCGTGTTTCGCCGTCGCAAACCTGATGTCGTTAACGGCAACTAGCGCATCATCATTTCTTGCCAGTCGCTTCTCGCCTCATGTTTCGCCCACGGATTCGAACCTTACTCATTTTGTTTTTGATTTTGCAGATGGGCGCCGTGCTCGCGCTCGCCGGTTTTTATTTGCAGTGGCGCATGCGCGCGCAAATCGAGGGCGAGCTGGCAGACAAACTCACGGCATTTGCAAAAACCGGCGCGCAAACCGCGAGCGCGGCTGTGGGCGCGGCGCCGATCATCAGCCTGCTGCCCGGCGATGAAACCTCGCGCACGGCCAGCACGTTACACGCGCAATTGGCGCCGCTGGCAGAGGCCGGCGCGCTGGCGCGCATCATGATTTTTGCACGAACAGATCGCATTCTCTTCGACAGCCGGCGCGAATTGGCAATCGGCAGCGAATATGTTCGATTGCGGTTCGATCAGGAAGAAATCAGCCGCGCCTGGCAGGGCCGGGCTTCTGCCGCCAAGCTTTTTTTTGACGCGCAAAATCAGCCGTTCAAAGCCGCCTATGCGCCGCTGCGCGAGGACGGGAACGTGGTCGCGATTGTTGGCATTGAAGGCAGCGCGGCAGCCTTGTCTGCAATTGCCGAAATACAACGCGTGTTGTGGAGTATTGCCGCCCTCGGTTTGATCGTCGCCGCCATCAGCGGCATCATTTTCGCGCGGCGTCTCACCTCGCCGCTGGAACGCTTGCGCCGCGCGGCGGAAGCCATCGGCGCAGGCGCGCCCGAAGTGGCTTTCGAAGTAAAGGGCACGGAGGAAATCCGCTTTCTCGCGCAAACCATGCAGCACATGCGCGAGGCGATTGTGACGCGCGAGCAGAATCTGCGCATGATGCTTGCCGGCGTGGCGCACGAGATTCGCAATCCACTCGGCGGCATTGAGCTGTTTGCCGGCATGCTCGAAAACGAT
>SZPB01000234.1 GCA_030263535.1 Cytophagia bacterium CHB2 | reverse complement strand
ATCGCCCGCTTCAACTTCCCGCGCCAGCCGTTCGGCGAGCACCTCTGCCTGGCCGACTACTTCGCCCCCGCTGGCGGGGAGCAGGTGGATGTCTGCCCGCTGCAGGTCGTCACCGTCGGCGCGGGAGCGACCGAGCGCTTCGACGCGCTGCAAGCGGCGCACGAATACACGGAAGCGTACTTCTTTCACGGGCTGGCCGTGCAGACAGCCGAGGCGACCGCCACCTACCTGAACCGCCATATCAACCGCGAGCTTGGCCTGCCCGTCGAGCGCGGCAAGCGCTATAGCTGGGGCTACCCGGCCTGCCCTGACCTGGAAGACCACGCCACGCTGTTCCGGCTGCTGCCCGCCGAGGAGATGCTGGGCATGTCATTGACGCCCGCCTACCAGCTTGTGCCGGAGCAGTCCACTGCAGCGATCCTCGTGCACCACCCCGACGCAAAGTATTACAGCGTGGGCGTGTCGCGCACCGAGCAACTGACGGAGGCTTAGCACGATCCCTATGGCCCACATCCCCTTCCGCGAACGCCTGGCCCAGGGCACCATCCTTTGCAAACCTTCCTCCAGCGTGGTCTCCTGCACATCGCCGAAGATGCGCCTGGCCTTGGAATGGTCACTGAAGGCGAAGACCACCTCGTTGCGTGCCTCCAGGTGGCGCAGTTCCCCTTTCATCCCCATGGCCTCCATCACCAGGGTGGCCAGCTCGTTCACGGTGTAGGGCGTGTCCGCCCCCACATTGAACACTTCGCCATAGGCCTCGGGCATGGTGGCGGATCGGGCGATGATGGGCGCGATGTCGCCCACATAGGTGAAGGCGCGCTGCTGGGTGCCGTCGCCGAACACGGTGATCGGCTCGTGGTGCAGGGCCTGCGGAATGAACGCGGGAATCGCGCGGCCGTCATTCGGACGCATGCGCGGACCATAGGTGTTGAAGATGCGGACGATTTTGGTGTCCACGCCGTGCGTGCGATGATACGCCATCGTCAACGCCTCCGCGAAACGCTTGGCTTCGTCGTAAACGCCGCGCGGGCCGATGGGATTGACATGGCCCCAATAATCCTCCGTTTGCGGATGCAACAGCGGATCGCCGTACACTTCGGAAGTCGAAGCAAGCAAAAACGTGGCGCCCGTGTCTTTGGCGAGGCCGAGCGCTTTGTGCGTGCCCAATGCGCCGACTTTCATGGTCTGAATCGGCAGTTGCAGATAATCCAGCGGGCTGGCCGGCGAGGCAAAATGCAGAATGTAATCCAACTCGCCCGCGAGGTAGATGTATTCCGTGACATCATGCTTGATGAATTTGAAGCGCTCGCCGCGCAGGTGTTCAATGTTATCTGTCGTGCCGGTCAAGAGATTGTCCATCGCAATCACTTCATGGCCGCGGTGCAGCAAATATTCACACAAATGCGACCCCAAAAAGCCCGCCCCGCCGGTGACAAGCGTTCTCGGCATAAATCCGATCTCCGATACTATTTTTCCTAATTGAGCGTCATTCAAATAACTCGCGCATTTCTCTGCAACCGCTAAACAGCACAAACCTCCGCCAGTTTCAAATTCGCGTTGCTTGGCGGCTATTCGCGCTCGTTCACGGTTTGAATATGGGAAAGTTATTTAAACGATATACCTATGAGTGATTTTCACAGCCCGTCTTGTGATGTGATTTCAGGCTATACCGACATCACCGCCAGTCTGAAGAGAGAGCAAAAAGATTTCTCCAGGCAGCCAGTTCGGACAAAAACTGACAAAATGCATACCAGAACACTTCCTCAGCGATATTTGATGATCAAAAATCCACCGCGATTGTGACACAACGTTTTGAGAATTCAAGATAACGAGTGGGCCGGTCCGCGACTCAGCTTCGGACCGGCTGGTCTTATCTTGTTCCTTCTACGTGTTTTAGCACTTGCTGTTGAATAATTCAAGGCGGGAAAATAAAGGCTGACGGCGTCAAAACGGCAGGAAGGCAAAATGGCCGGAGAAAGAAAGCATCACACCTTTGCTGGGTGATACTTGTTTATCACAAAATTGTATCAAATTGTTACCATGCTCACACAATTGTGCCATCTTCGCGCGCCAACTACGGCGCCCAAGCTAGTGCCAGCAATTTGACCGAGATGCCTGTTTTCTTAGGCTTGACCGCGATGGTCTCAAACACCTCAGTTTGCGCAGCAGCGCCGGCGGCTTGCGCCGCGACTTCGGCGTCAAATTCCGCATTCAAATCTGCCACTTGTTGCTGCAACAATGCCAGCGTTTCCTCCGCGCTTTTCACGTCTTGTGATTCCCGGCTGGCGCGGCTCACGCTGCGCATGGCCGAGCCGGCGCGGTTGAGATTGGTGCGGCTCACGGCTTTGCGTCCCATGAACGCGCCGAGAATGGTCGCGCCGACATCGAGCACGGTGTTGATTTGCTGACTGCGCGCTTGCGCCTGCTCACGCGCCACCCGCTCTTCGGCGCGGCGAATTTTGTCCTCGAGCGCCGCGATTTTGGGAGCATACTTGCGCCGCAGCTTGTCCATCGCAGCATCGCGATCCTGCCGGCTAAGCTGGCTCAAGCGCACACGAAAATCGCGCTCGGATTCGCCCGGCCGGGAAAGCTCTTTGTAGCTTGCACTCTTGAATAATTCCACGGCACAACTGCGCTGCAATTCCGTTGCGAATTGCTTTTGCCATTTGGCATAATTTGCCGGTTGTGCTGCGGGTGCCGGCAATTCGGCAAAGCTGGCGTTGGGTTCGGCCTCGGTACGCAAATCTTGCTCAGCAAGCCCGGCATCAACAGCATCCTGCCACTTCACCGCCAAAACCTCATTGGCAAGTGGAATGAGTTGCATGACATTTTCAACAAGATCGACGCCCTTTTTTGCATCATTGAAATGAACCTGTGCCAGTCCGAGCAGAAACGGCTGATACAGCAAACGCGTGTTGTCCGGCGTACCGCCGCGTACCGGCAAAAACACTTGCGGAATCGTGTTCGGCAACACCGGCCGGCTCGCAATTTTCGCCGGCGCTGCTGCCGGCAGGCTCGCCGCCTTTGCAGCAACAGCGCCCGGCGCCGCTCGGCGTTCATCCATCAACAATTTAATTTGATTGCGCGTCAACGGCCCGGCGAGATAGGACATGACCCAGCGCGTTTCAAAAACTTCGGGCGCATCTTCGTGAACGTTGTGCATGAGAAACACGCGGCTGCCGAGTCCGGCCAGCGTTTGTTCCATCAAATTACGGTCGAACTTGCCGCCGCTCGCCGCGCCTTCCAGGCCTTCGAGCACGCGCGCCTTGTCGCGCTCGGTTTGCAATCTTCCCAAAAACCAGGTGCCGATGTTGGACAAGCCTTTGTAATCGAGATCAACCGGATTCTGCGTCGCCAGCACGACGCCCAAGCCGAACGCGCGCGCCTGCTTCAGCAGCGTCAACAACGGCGCTTTTGAAGGCGGATTCGCCACCGGCGGCAGATAGCCGAAGATTTCATCCATATAAAAAAGCGCGCGCAAACTGGTGGTGCCCGACTGCGCCCGCATCCACCCCAGCGTTTGATTCAACAGCAGCGACACGAAGAACATGCGTTCCGCATCCGAGAGATGCGCAATCGAAAAGATGGCATGCCGCGGCTTGCCGTCTTTGGTGTAAAGCAAGTTTTGAATATCGAGCGCCTCGCCCTCCAGCCAGGATTGAAAACTCGGAGACGCCAGGAGATTGTTGAGCGACATCGCCAATTCCAAACGCTCTTTGCCTGGATAAAACGAGTCAAGATCGAACACGCCGATTTTGTTTACCGGCGGCGTTTGAATGGCATGAATCAAGGTCGCCAGATCGAGATTTACACCCTGCAGCCAATAATGATTGAGGATGGTGGAAATCAAAATATGCTCGCGGCTTTTGATGGGATCGGCATCGATGCCGAGCAGCCCGAGCAAGCTTGTCGCCGTTGTTGCAATGCGCTCGCGCAGCGCGTCGCTGTCTTCACGCACTGCTGCCTGTGGTGCGGCGAACGATTGTAGAATTGACACCGCTAAGCCGGCAGAGCTGCCCGGCGTGTAAATGGCAAACTCTGCCGACTCGCGCAAGCGCTTGATGCGCCCGCCCTCCTGGCCCCAGGAGGCCAGGCCGTTTTTCCACAGCTCGGCTTGTTTGGCGGCAAATTCATCGGCGCTGAGATTTTTCTTGCGGGCATCATCTTCATTGATCCAGGGGCGGAAATCTTCCGGCTTCAACTCGGGGAATGTCAGCAGCAAATTGCCAAGATCGCCCTTGGGGTCGATGATCAACGCCGGAATGCCATCGATGGCTGCTTCTTCCAGCAAGCCAATGCACAACCCGGTTTTGCCGCTGCCCGTCATGCCCACGCACATCGCGTGTGTCACGAGATCTTTCGAATCGTAGAGCAGAAGATTTTCTTTCGCCTTTTTCGCGGACAAATCGTAAGCGCGTCCGAGATAAAACACGCCGAGTTTTTCAAAATCGACCATGAATGTGTTCCTGGTTTTGGGGAAATCGCATGATGAAAGGCTGCTTTCCAAGTGTGCGCCTAACAGCCTCATAACAGGAGAGAACACCGCTTGAACACAGCACTGTTCATGCAACACCAAATTTAAGTGTGGCTGTTGTCACTGAAGTTGCGTCATCATCTTGCTAAAAAAGCGAATCTTTGTCAAGGGGATTTTGGGGACACAAACCGTAACCGTCAAACATCTTTGCTGTGCACAAGCTTTCATGGGTTTGGGCTTGCTCATTTTGCATTTTTTTGCTAACATCCCGCTAGATAAAAAGCGCTTTCTTCGTTTAGAAAAAGGAATGTGCCATGCACAAAGATTTCAATGTCGTTATCGAACGAGACCGTGAGGGCTTCTATGTTGCTTCCGTGCCGGCGTTAAAAGGCTGTCACACGCAGGCACGCTCCCTCGATGAATTGATGGAACGCATCCGGGAAGCCATCGCGCTATGCCTTGAAGTGCGATGGTGAGACGATTCGCTAAATCCCATCGTTTTGATCGCACAAGCACAATTGCAGACCCCCGCCCATATGCAACAATCCTTTCATACAATAACGCTTGCCACTTCCGGCAAAGGCTTATACGACTTCACTAGCGAGGTGGCACGCTGGCTCACCGACATCAACGCGCAGAGTGGCTTGCTCACGGTGTTTGTGCAGCATACTTCGGCTTCGTTGTTGATTCAAGAGAATGCCGATCCTGAAGTGCAGCGCGACCTTGAACGCTTTTTCAAGCGTCTCGTGCCGGATGGCGATCCGCTGTTTCGCCATCAATCCGAGGGGCCCGATGATATGCCCGCGCATGTTCGCACTGCATTGACGGCAACCAGCCTGAGCATTCCCATACAAAACGACAGACTCACGCTCGGCACCTGGCAGGGAATTTATTTGTATGAGCATCGTGCTGCGCCGCACCGGCGGAAAGTGGTGTTGCATTTTATTGGTGAGTAAGCTGCGCGTTACAAGATTGTGTAAAGTGAAAGGTGTAAAGTGCTAGACGTTTTTACACATTACACTTTTTCACCTTTCACAGCGAACAGTATCTCCAAACGTTTAAAAAACCGTTTTTAAAATGTGCATAGTCGCAACTCTCTTTGGAGGAAGGAATGCCCCGCGCCCTTCGTCAACTCGTTCTGCTTTACATGATGCTTCTGTGTTTTCAATCACTTTTCTCGCAATCGTTCGAATTCTATGCCGGCGCAGTCTATGATCCCAATGTTCCCACGCTCAAAAACGTTGTTGGCCATGACTGGGCCGAAAAAATTACGCTGCATCACGAGGCGGAACGCTACATTCACGCCCTTGCCAAAGCTTCGCCCCGCATCGAATTGATCAAATACGCCGAATCGTGGGAAGGCCGGTCGCTTTACTATCTGATCGTCGCTTCTGAAAAAAATCTCGGCCGCGTGGCAGAAATCAAACAAGCCATGCAAAAACTGGCGGACACGCGCAACCTGACCGCAACGCAGGCAGACGAGTTGATCAACAACATGCCGGCAATCGTTTGGTTGACATACGGCGTGCACGGCAATGAAATTTCAAGCACCGATGCGGCTTTGCTGATGGCGTATCATCTCGCCGCGGCGCAGAATGATTCCGTTAGCCGAAAAATTCTGGCGCAAGGCGTCGTGCTCATCGATCCCATGCAAAACCCTGACGGCCGCGATCGCTACGTCAACTATCTGCGCCAAACCCAGGGCCGCTGGCCGGACGAAAATCAACTCTCGGCGGAGCATAACGAATTGTGGCCTTCGGGACGGGTGAACCATTATCTCTTTGACATGAATCGCGATTGGTTTGCCAACACCCAGCCGGAAACGCAAGGACGCACGCGCAGCTTTTTGGAATGGCATCCGCAGGTATTTGTCGATTTGCACGAAATGGGCTCCGGGCAAACCTATTACTTTGCGCCGCCGGCTGATCCTAAAAATCCCAACATGACCACGCAGCAAGCGGACTGGCTCGCGCGCTTCGGCCGCAACAACGCCAAGTGGTTCGACCGCTTTCGCTTCGATTATTTCACGCGCGAAATTTTTGATTCGTTTTATCCGGGTTATGGCGAGGGCTGGCCGATTTTTCAAGGCGCCATTGGCATGACGTACGAACAAGCCGGCGCCGACGGCCTGGTGATTCAACGCGACGATGAAACGCTGTTGCGCTATCGTGATGCCGTGCACCATCATTTCATTGCTTCGCTGTCCACCGCGGAAATGGCAGCGAATAATCGCGTCGATCTGCTGCGTTATTTTTACAATTATCGCCGCACCGCGATTGAAGAAGGCAGCCGCGAGCTGGTGAAGGAATATATCATCGCGCCGGGCAGCGATCCCAATCGCGCCATCAAGCTGGCGACGCTGCTGATGCAGCAGGGCATCGAGATCAAACGCGCCGAGGCGGCATTCACCAACTCCCGCGTGCGTGATTATTTCGAAGGCCGGCTCGCTTCGAAAAATTTTCCTGCCGGAACGTTTGTCGTTCCGCTGGCGCAACCGGCAAAACGTTTGCTCAAAACCCTGATGGACCGGCAAACCAACATGGACCAGGCATTCATCGAAGAACAATTGCAACGCCGCAAAAAACGCCTGCCGGATGAGTTCTATGATGTCACCGGCTGGTCGTTGCCCTTGCTGTATAATGTCGAATGCTACGCTGCCGAAGTTCCTTCTACGGGAAATTTGAGCACACTCAAAACGCCGCCTGTCGCGCAAGGCCAGGTTCACGGCGGCCAGGCGCATCTTGCCTATCTGCTGGCCTGGGGCAAAAATACTGCTGCCGCTGCGCTGGCGGATTTGCTGCGGCAAAATGTGCGCGTACACACTTCGGACAAAGAATTCACTCTTGAGGGCCGCAAGTTTCCGCGCGGCTCGTTGATCATCAAAACTAAAGACAATCCCGATGATCTTTTTGTGCGCATGCAAAAGTTGGCTGCTGATCATGGCGTCGAGGTGCTTGCCACGGATAATTCCTGGGTGAGTGAGGGCGTCAATTTCGGCAGTAATCATGTGCAATTCATTCGCAAACCCAAGGTGGCGATGGCTTACAACATGCCGACCAGCCCGCTTTCCGCCGGCTGGACGCGCTACGTACTCGAGCAAATGTACGGCTATCCGGTGACAGTAATCAACTCCTGGCAACTCGGCGCGGCAGATTTGGACAAGTTTAATGTCTTGATTCTTCCGGATGGTTCGGGCTTCTGGGGCGGAGGGTATTCTGGGATTTTAAACGAAAGTATCGTGCAACGTCTCAAGACGTGGATTAGCGGCGGCGGCACATTGATCACATTCGGTGATGCCACGCGCTGGCTGACGCAGGAGAAAGTCGATTTGCTCGCAACCTCGCGCGAATTGAAGAACGGCAAGCCCGAGCGCGAAGCCGGAAAAGAAAAAAAAGAAGAAGCGCCGCCCGCCACAGCCTCCGGCGCTTATGATTTGGAGAAGGCCATTCAACCAAAAGAGGAATTGCCGGAATACACGCCCGGCGCTTTGATGCGCATGCACCTGGAGCCGACGCATTGGTTGAGCGCCGGCTATGACGACGGTCGCGCGATTGCCATGGTCGAAAGTCGCAACATCTACACGCCGCTCACGCTCGACAAAGGTGTGAATGTCGGCGTTTATCTCGCCGAAGACAAAGTGCTTGCCAGCGGCTTCACGTGGGAAACCTCGCGCAAGCAGATTGCCAACAAAGCTTATCTCATGTATCAACGCCTGGGCCGCGGCCACGTCATCGCTTTCGCCGAAGACCCCAACTACCGCGCCTTCATGGATGGTTTGAATTTGTTGTTTATGAATGCGGTGTTGCTGGGCCCGGCGCATTGAGGTGGAGAATCTTCGACAAAAGTGCACACCTTAAAAGATGGCATTAGCCGCTGGATAAAACGCTGTTCTGCAGTTTTATCCCTGAATAAGATGCCCGGGCGGGATCTACGCGAAACCGCCCACGCCTCGTCGATACCGCCAAGTGGTAGCCGTGAGAAGGATGTGGAAGGGTGAAGGGTGAGTAACACAACATTTATGTTGCGAAACAATATGGCATTTGAGCACAAAAAAGAAGAGACTAAATACGCGCTTGATAAGAAGCGAGTGTGATTTTCGGAGGTGGAGAGCTCAATTCGCGCCGAGGCTGGTTTCGAGTAAATGTTGAGCTTCCTGCGCGAGTGAGCGTTTGTTATTGCGCGCACGCGCCGCCAGTGCGTTTTGGAGCGTAGGCTGCAAGCGCAGAAAAATTTTCCCGGTATTGCCCTGCACTGCGCGAGCTTTGCGCACAGCAGCCATATTGAAAATGTGCTCGCCACAGAAATTACAGATTTCAACTTCAAGCTGCGGCACAGTAAACTCCCCGCCGTTTTCATCTTTGAGCTTGTAATCCAGTTTTTCTACGTGCGTCGTGCCCTGTCCGCACATAGGGCAGAGCTCTTGTGAAGTTTTTTTTCGTTTCATGATTTGTCGTCGTGAAAAGTTATGATGAAATACTCTTCTCCCGAAATTTTCTTGCGAATTTTACCGCAACAATATAACGATACTCCATTCTGCGCCGGACCGATGATTGTGTATTTGTGTTTTGCCACTTTGGTTTCGTCGCGCTCTTTCTTCACAACCTGGCCGAACAAGATGGCGTTCTTGACATCGTCTTCATCATAGGGCCCGGCAAATAGTTGTTTGTACCCCTTGCCTGAAAATTCAATGTAACCGCGCGAGACCAGCCACAGAATCTTTTCCGGCACCGGAGCCATCGGATTTCCTCTTTCAACCGGGTCAAGGAAACGATCAAACTCAGATAAAGATAGAGAAAACTTTTTTACAAAGCAAGATGCTCCTTGATTTCATGATTGGGGGGATAACGAAAATACCCTGCGGTCATCTACCGCGTGCCGCTCAAAGTTTGAAGAACTGTCGGCAACGTTGCGGGCCTTTGCGCGCACCCGGCGACCACAACTTCTCCAAGCCATTCACCCCGTTGGATAAGTTATGTCCAGGGTACTCGTCACTATTAGACGGCTTTATCCCACGGGTAAAGCGCTGCTCCCCGTCATTGCCGCGCAAGGCGGCGTCCCGGCGCTGCGCGAAACCGCCCGCGCCATAGTCGATACCGCCAAGTGGTGGCCGTGAGAACGGCACTCGAATTTTCAGAGGTCAGTTGTTTTGCCCAATTAAATGCTACGTGCCGATGACCGTCAAAATTCTCTTTGCGATTGAGTTATCGTTCTTGTATGTTTCCTGGCATACTATTGGGCTGTCATTGGATTCAATTTCAAGAACATGTGACCATGGACGCTATCACTCATCAACTTGTGCAACAGTTGGGTGTGTTGCCTCTCGGCAAAAAGAAAGCATTGCTGGAGTTGTTAAAACAGCAGCATTCTCCTGACACCAACCATTTCAAAGCCGATGTGGAGGCTTAGAGGAAACAGCTTTTGTCGACTTCCGTTTGGACGGAATCTGAAATCAATGCCCTGCAAGAAGCGAGAGAATTCATCAACCAATGGCAGCCGAAATAGCCCTATGATCACCTGCTCAAAATGCCGCTCCGCAATGACTTCGGGAACAACCAACGTCAACTTCAGCCGCAATGGCTTGCACATTCAAGTCAAGAACGTGCCGGCCTCACTTTGCCCGAATTGCGACAATAAAACGCTCGAAGGCAAGGTGGCGCTTTACATTGATCGCATCGTTCAGACGATCATTGCGACGGAACAGCCGATTCGGATGCGCGAATTGGTGCTGGAAGCCGCTTGACCTCGTTGAC
>SZPB01000233.1 GCA_030263535.1 Cytophagia bacterium CHB2 | reverse complement strand
CCCTCCTGGGCATGGCTGATTCCGGCAGCCAGACCTAAGATTAAAACGAGGCTAACTGTTAATACTACTTTTCTCATGCAATATCTCCTTTTGATATTAGATAAAGTGTATAAAACTCAGGCCTTCTATTTTATTGTCAAATCATCATAAACCCTACCCCTTCTCCAAAGCAAATTTACTTTTGTTGCAGTAACAGTTGCACCAGGGCGTCAACATCGCTTTCACTCAGGTGGCCGTAAGCGGGCATGTGGTGGGCAGTGTGTTCATAGCCCGGCGCCAGGTAAGCCTTGGGAGTGATAATGCTCTCGTGGATGTACTCCGCGGCGGTTGTGGCTGTGCCGGTGTAATGGGCGTCATGGATACGTTGTTCCGCTGTAAGGCCAAGACCGTTGTGGGAAGGGCCAAACTGACCCGCAGTAGCGGCGGCGTCAAGCTGGTGGGCACGCGCCGGGAGAGCGTCGTGCAAGAGGCCTCGCGCCTGCTCCACGATGAAGCGGCATATCGGCGAATGAGCGCCGTGCGCAATCCTTACGGTGACGGCCAGGCGGCGCAGCGCCTGGTTCAGGCCATTCTACATCATTTCGGTGTGAGTTCACGGCCCGAAAATTTCTTCGCTGCCACAAGAGCCAAGCAGCAAGCGGACCCGCTTTTTCAGGCCCCGCTATCGGCAGCACCAAACCTGGCAATCGCGGCGTGACCGTGTGCGGCCTCCAACGGGCGTTCGTTGCAGCGTCGTCAAGGCAAAAGCCGCAGTTCGACCGCGGCCAGTCTCCATCATTCATTGAGCGCAGTCAAATGCAAAAAAGTTACGCCAATTTCAAAGATCCTTTCGGCCTTTTAAAACGCATGCTGCTATCGGGGGATCGCGCCGCACGCTCGGCGTTGTATCGCGCCGCGACCATGAAGTTCGTGGGGCCGCTTGATCTGATGCTGGAAAAGAGTGAACGCCGGTTGTTGCAGGAAGAAAATCGCATCTCGAACTTGCCCATCATTTTTGTTGTCGGCGCGCCGCGCAGCGGCACCACGCTGCTCCATCAAACGCTGGCGCGATATTTACCGGTGACATACTTCACCAACTTGAGCGCGCTGTTTCCGCGGGCGCCGCTTACGGCAAGCCTTAAATTTGCGCGTTTTCTTAAAGCCAAGCGTTTTGATGATCGCAGCTTTTACGGCAATGTCGCGGGCTGGGCGGCGCCCAACGACGGCTTCCACGTTTGGAACCGCTGGCTTGGCACAGATCGCTATCGCGCGCCGCAACAAATCAGCGCGAGCGCCGCACGTGAGATGAGAACGTTTTTCAACGCGTGGCTGGCCGCGTTCGAGCAGCCGTTTATCAACAAAAACAATCGCAATACCGATTGCGTGGCCTTGCTTGCCTCGATCTTTGATCATGCTTGTTTCATCGAAGTGCGCCGCCATCCCGTTTACGTCGCGCAATCGCTGCTGCAGGCGCGGCAGCAGATTCAAGGCAGCGCAGAAATCGGCTGGGGCCTGCACAGCGCCGACAGCTCGTCCGGCAAAGGCCATATTGACGAAATTTGCGAACAGGTTTTTAGTATTGAAAAAAAATTACGCACCGACAAGCAGCGGGTCGCGCCTGGGCGGTATATAGAAGTTTCATATGAACGCTTCTGCCAGCTTCCGCGCGAACATGTGCAAAAAATCACGCGGACGTTTCTACAACAAGAGCTTGACGAATCTGCGTTGCGCCAGAACCTGCAGCCATTTCGGGTGACCAATGAAATTCGCATCGGCCGCATGGAGTTTGATCAGATTCAAAAACGAATCGAGGCCTTGTACGGCGCCTCGGCATTGTCGAAATTTGAAGATTACCCATTAACCCACTGTGAGGCTTTGCCAGCAGCGCCGCAGCTATGAGTAACAAAGGCGCTGCTGCAAACTTCGGTTTCATAAAAAGTCTTTACACCACTTTTGCAGGAGAGAATCATGCAACTTCCAAGTGATGCCAACAACACCGGCAGGAATTTCGGACAAGAAGAGCTGGATCAACTCAAACGTGTGATCGCCTCCGGCACGCTCAATTGCACCAAAGGCACGGCGGTAAAAGAATTTGAAGAAAAATTCGCGGAGAAGTATGGCGTGAAATTTTGCCGCACCACCACCTCCGGCACGGCGAGTATTCACACGGCGATTGCGGCGATCAACCCGGAGCCGGGCGATGAAATCATCACCTCGCCGATCACGGACATGGGCGCGATCACGCCGATCATCTATCAAACCGCAGTTCCCATTTTTGCTGATGTCGATCCGCTGACCTACAACGTCACCGCGGAAACCATCGCGCCGAAAATCACCAAGCGCACCAAGGCCATCGTCGTCACGCATCTTTTTGGCAATCCTTGTGACATGGATCCCATCATGGAGCTGGCGCGCCGCCACAATATTCCCGTGATCGAAGATGCTTGCCAGAGCTATTTCGCCGAATACAAAGGAAATTTGCTTGGCACGATTGGCGACATTGGCTGCTTCAGTTTGCAGCAGGGCAAACACATGACGACGGGCGAAGGCGGCATCATCGTCGTCAACAATGAAAAGTTTACGCGCCGCGCCTGGTTGTTTGTCGATAAGGCGTGGGGATACGGCGATCCGAAACCGGATCATTATTTTCTTGCGCTCAATTATCGCATGACCGAGCTGCAAGGCGCCGTGGCGCTGGCGCAATTGGAAAAGGTTGATGATGTCGTTGCTAAACGCCGTCAAACGGCCCACATGCTGACCGAAATGATTTTGGATGTTCCCGGCGTGCAGCCGCCCAAGATCACGTCGCAGAGCAAACACGTGTACTGGAAGTATCCCCTGCGCATCGACGAGAAAATCATCCAAGGCGGGGTCGATCAATTTGCCGCGGTGCTCAAGGAAAAAGGGATTTTCTCGGCGCCCCGCTACATTCAGAAACCCGCATTCATGTGCCAAATTCTGCAAGAACGCAACACCTTCGGCAACAGCCGCTTCCCGTTCGAGGGGGAATGCCGCAAAAACGATCCGCCGGTAGTCTACAATTCCGACGAATACCCTGGCACTCTTGAGGCGCTGGCGCACGTCGTGGTCCTGCCGTGGAATGAATTCTATACCGTGGCGCATGTGAATTTCATCGCAGCCAGTATCATTGAGGCAGCGAAAAAACTGAGGAGATAATGCCATGTCGGGCATCACAAAGAAGGCACATCTGAATCTCGCGCTGATCGGCTGCGGCCGCATCGCCGAGTCGCATCTCGAAGCCATTGCACAGAATCCGGAGTGCACGTTACTCAGCGCCGCCGACGTCCGGAAGGAAGCAGCGCAAAAGGTAGCCGACAAATTCGGCTGCCAAGCGTTCACAGATTATCGGCAAGTTTTGAATAATCCAGAGGTCGAAGCCGTGATCGTTTGCACGCCGCCTGCAACACATGCCGAGATCGCATTGTTCTTTCTCGATCACGGCATTCACGTCTTGTGCGAAAAACCGCTAGCCGTGCATGTGCAAGACGCGTTGTTGATGGCGCAGAAAGCCCAGCAAAAAGGCCTAATGCTCATGATGGCCTCCAAGTTCCGGTATGTCGAAGACGTAATTTCGGCCAAACGCCTGCTTGCCTCCGGCCTGCTCGGCGAGGCGGTCGTATTCGAAAATGTTTTTAGCGGTAAAGTGGATATGGCGCAGCGATGGAATTCTCAAAAGGAGCTTTCCGGCGGCGGCGTGCTGATGGACAACGGATGCCATTCCATTGACATCGCACGCTACCTGCTCGGCGCGATCGTCGAGGTGCAAGCAATGGCGGGAAAGCGCGTGCAGCCAATCGACGTAGAGGATACGGCGCTGATTTGTCTCCGGACCGCCAGTGGCGTTACGGGTACAATCGATCTCAGTTGGTCCATCCAAAAGGAACGTGACTCGTTCATTGACATTTATGGCACACGAGGCGTCATTCACATCGGCTGGAGAAGCTCGAAATACAAGCTTCACGAAAATTCCGTTTGGGTGCCGTTCGGCGCGGGCTATGACAAGCTGCGCGCATTCAGCGCCCAGCTCAAAAATTTTGCCGGCGCGATCAAACACGGAGAAGCGCCGGTGATCGACTTACAAGATGCGCTGGAATCCGTGCGCGTCATCGCAGCCGCTTACCATGCAATGCACACGAACAAATGGGTGAAAATCGAGGACGCGGAGACATTGAACGTTGTCCGCAAAGCAGCCTAGAAGCGACGATTAAGTTCATCCACCATCATCAACGCAAGAGGGCTGAAGCGTCCAACGGCCATGCGCCGGCGACGAAAAAGCCCTCTTCTCTCAAGAAACGAAAGAAAAACGACATGATTCATGGAGATCAACACGCGACACAGAAGGCGGACACGGCAATGCCATCGACGTGCCGCATTCATCCTACAGCTATCATCGAAGATGGCGTCAAAATCGGAGCAGGTTCGAGCGTTTGGGACAACGTTCACCTCCGCTATGGGGCGCAAATCGGTGAGCAGTGCATCGTCGGGGAGAAATCCTATCTCGCTTATGAGGTCAAAACCGGAAATCGCGTCAAGATCAACGCCTTCGTTTCCATTTGCACCGCCGTGACAATCGAAGACGGCGTAATGATCAGCGCGGGCACGATTTTCACGAACGACCGTTTCCCGCGCGCGGCCACGCCGGATTTGAAGCAGCTCAGATCTTCCGATCCCGACGAACATACGTTGCCGACGCTGGTGCGTGAAGGCGCGACCATCGGCGCGGGCTGCGTTATCGGCAATGATCTGGTGATTGGAAGATTTGCCATGGTCGGCATGGGTTCGTTGGTCACGAAATCCGTTCCCGATTTTCATTTGGTATTCGGCCATCCGGCAAAGTCGGTTGGTTGTGTATGCCGTTGCGGACAATTGCTCATGCGTTTCTCGGAAAACAACGGTGACGGCACTACTGAAATTAAATGCTCGGCGTGCGGCTTGAGGTATGCCGTCAAGGATAAAGTGGTGCTTGAGCTGAACCCGCCGAATCGTTAATAAAAAACCATTGCAACATGCAGACAAGTGCAACCATGAACAGCAACACAAGAAAAACTGCTGGCGTCGATCTGCAGGAGCGCAAGCGTTGGGCCGTCATTGGCGGCGGCATGCTCGGTATGACCCTGGCGCATCGCCTGGCGCAACGCGGCGAGGACGTCACGCTCGTCGAGGCGGGAAAACACCTGGGCGGTTTGGCCAGCGCGTGGACGATCGGCAATATTTCCTGGGATCGTTATTATCATGTGATCCTAATGTCGGACACGCATCTGCGTGTGTTGTTATCTGAGTTGGGTTTGGAAAAAGAAATTCATTGGGTCAATACCCGCACCGGCTTTTACACCGGCGGTAAACTCCACTCGATGTCGAACACGGTTGAGTTTCTGCGTTTTCCGCCGTTGCATCTTTTTGATAAGTTGCGGCTGGGCGTGACCATTGCCTATGCTTCCAAAATCAAAAATTGGCAGAAGCTCGAACGCGTGCCGGTTTCCGAATGGCTCACACGCTTGTCCGGCCGCCGTACGTTTGAAAAAATCTGGCTGCCGCTGCTGCGCGCAAAACTGGGTGAGACGTATCAGAAAGCTTCTGCGGCTTTCATCTGGGCGATCATCGCGCGCATGTATGCCGCACGCCGCACCGGCCTCAAAAAAGAAATGTTCGGTTATGTGCGTGGCGGTTATGCGCGCATCCTCGAACGCTTTGCTAAGGTACTGGCAAGCGAGAACGTGCGGATCGAGACTGGAAATGCGGTGACGAATCTTGCGCCGGGTTTTGACGCCCAGGTGAGCGTGACATTCGAAAACGGCCGTCGCGAGCTATTCGATCAAGTGGTGTTGACTGCGCCCGCGCCGGTTGTCCCGCGCCTTTGTCCGCAACTCTCTGAGAGCGAAAAACAACGGCTCAACAGCATTCAATATCTCGGCATTATTTGCGCATCAGTCCTGCTCAAGAAGCCTTTGGCGGATTATTACGTCACCAACATCACGGACTTCGGCCTGCCATTTACAGCCGTGATTGAAATGTCCGCGCTGGTAAAGCGCGAGCAGTTTGGCGGCAATGCACTGGTTTATTTGCCCAAATACCTCCCGCCGGACGATCCGGCGTTCTCGCTGAGCGATGACGAAATCACCAATCAGTTCTTGCGGGGCTTGGAAAGCATGTATCCGCATTTCAATCGTGACCAGGTGTTGGGGTTTCGCATTTCGCGAGCGCGCCACGTGTTTGCGCTTTCGACGTTGAATTATTCACAAAACTTGCCGCCGAAGCAGACTTCGATACCCGGCCTTCATATCGTCAACTCGGCGCACATCGTGAACGGCACCTTGAATGTGAATGAAACAGTGCAACTAGCGGAACGCGCCGTCGCCAGCATGTTGAAAAATCACCAGGCCCAGGCGCCTCGTGCAGCCGAAGCTGTGTACTAAAAACCACTCTGAACGAGCATGCGAACCATGAATGCCCACAAACCGCTCGCGAGCCTCTCGCTCGATCTCGACAATAAATGGTCGTACCTGAAAACTCACGGCGACGCCGGCTGGAAAACGTTTCCAACATATTTGGATGTTTTCATTCCCAGCGTTTTGCGCGCGCTGGCGCGGCTCGATTTGAAGATAACGTTCTTCGTCGTCGGGCAGGATGCCGCGCTCGACAAGAACGCCGCTTATCTACGCGCCCTCGCGGCGGCTGGACATGAAATCGGGAATCACTCGTTTCATCACGAGCCTTGGCTGCAGCTCTATTCCAAAGAACAGGTCAGGCGGGAAATTCTGGCTGCTGAGGAACAAATCGTGCGCGTCACCGGCCAGAAGCCGGTTGGATTTCGTGGACCGGGTTTTAGCTGGAGTCCCGACCTGCTCGAAGTTCTGGAGGAAAACGGTTATCTATACGATGCATCAACTTTGCCCACTTATATTGGGCCGCTGGCAAGGGCCTATTATTTTCGCACCGCCAAACTGACGGCAGCGGAGAAGCAACAACGCCGCGAACTTTTCGGAAAATTCAGCGACGGCTTGCGGCCGGTGGCGCCTTATTATTGGCAGCTTTTGAACGGAAGAAAGATACTTGAAATTCCGGTGACAACCATGCCGATTTTCAAAATTCCGTTTCACCTCAGCTATTTGCTTTATTTGAGCCGGGTTTCGGAGCGCCTGCTCACGCTTTACCTGCAAACGGCATTACAGTTGTGCCGCTTTACGCAAATCGAGCCGAGTTTTCTCCTACACCCGCTCGATTTACTCGGCGGTGATGAAGCGCCGGATTTAGCCTTCTTTCCGGGTATGGATTTGAGCAGCGCACGCAAGATAGAATTGTTCGAACGCGTTATCAACACGCTCGAACAACACTTTCAACTGGTCGCCATGAACACGCACGCGCAGACGATTTTCCGACGATTGCGACTCAAGGTGCGCCCGGTTCCGGCTGGGGACCGCCGAAGTCATGGCGACAGCAGGATAGATGATTTACGGTCGCCACCTGCAAAAAAGGCGGTGAGCACGGCGGCTGCCGCGCCGGCCTGAGTTTTTTCAATTGGCTGAAGTACAAACATTCAAATCTATAATCGCATGCACACAGGAAGATTCGCAATTTGGTCAAAACATGGGAGTATTTGATGAACATCGTCAGAGCGCAAAAAATTGAAAATGACCCCAGCGCGACGGCGCATAAGAGATACAAACCTTTGGTTTCAGTCATCGTCCCGGCCTTCAATGAGGCGGAGATTATCACACAAAACCTTACCAGACTTTGTGCATATCTGCAATCGCTGGAACAGGACTATCGTTGGGAACTCCTTGTGATCAACGACGGCAGCAGGGATGCCACCGGTGAGATGGCGGAAGCATTTGCCCGCGCCAGGGAAAATGTGCGCGTGCTGCACCATGAAAGCAATCTCAACCTCGGCCAGGCGCTGCGCACAGGCTTTCATCAGTGTCGGGGTGATTATGTCGTCACGATGGATGTGGATTTAAGCTATTCTCCCGATCACATCGCGCGGATGTTGCAGAAGTTGCGAGAGCACAAGTGCGATGTCGTCCTTGCTTCTCCCTACATGGCGGGCGGACAATGCTCGAATGTGCCGCGTGAAAGGGAAATCCTAAGCCGTCAGGCCAATCGCTACTTGTCGCGCATGGCTCCCGGCAACCTTGCCACGCTTACCGGCATGGTGCGCGCTTATGAAGGCAGATTTGTGCGCGCGCTGCAGTTGAAATCCACGGGCATGGAGATCAATACCGAGATCATTTACAAAGCGCAAATTTTGAACGCCCGCATTGCCGAAATTCCCGGGCATCTGAATTGGGAAGCGCAAGAGCCCGGCGGCGCGCGGCGGGTCTCGCATATGAAAATTCTACGCCATCTCGGCCGCTGCCTGTTCTCCGGGTTTGTTTTCAAACCGGCGTTCGCTTTAATGCTTCCCGCTCTGTTCGCCGGCGTGATTGCGTGTTGTGCGTTCGGAAGAATTTTATTCGAGACCATCGCGCAATATCAGGCTGGTTTCGCCTCGGCGGGATTTGGGATGATGCAATTGTGGGCCGCATTCCGTGCGGCATTTCAGCATGAGCCGCACACGTTTTGGATCGGCAGCATCGGCGGGCTGGCCGCCCTGCAATTCTTCAGCTTTAGTTTAATGGCCCTGCAAAACAAGTATTATTTTGAGGAGCTTTTTTTCTCGACGCACGAACTTATAAAAGACATGCCGTAATTCTACTGCGGCACAATAAAAATTGCCCCACGAAAAACACGAGGGGTGATATGTCGATTTCGGCGACGTGGCGCAGGCTTTATCGTGAAAACCAAATATGCCACTCCTATCGGAGTTTGCAGAAACAGCCTGCATGACTATAAACATTTCATTCCTCAGAGTTGCCAGAAAACTCTCGCGCAAAACTTTTGTGCATCACCCAATTGGTAGATTAGCAGCCTGATCAAAACCGCGCTCATCGCGGATTCTGTAAGGCTATGTGCAAAATTCAAACACGAAGAAGACGCAAACGCTTGCGCGAAAACAGGGCTTTTTCACACGCCTCACATTCCGACCGGAGAATTGCCCGGCACGCTGTTTTCTTTAATGGCGACGATTCTTCCTTCTTTCATGACGGCGATACGCTGGCTCCATTGTCCAACGAGCGATAAATCGTGTGATATGAAAAAATAAGTGAATCCGAATTGCCGTTGCAGAGAATCAAATAAACTCAAGAGGCGGCTTTTGGTCAGCACGTCAAGTGAGGAAAATGGTTCATCAGCGGCGAGGAATGTGGGCTGAAGCGCCAAAGCCCGGGCGATGACTGCACGATGGCGCTGGCCTGAGCTTAACTCGCCCGGCAGCGCGTGGTAATGCTCCTCGCACAAGCCAACGTGCTGCAGTAAATCGAGCGCGCGATAACGGGCTTCCTTTTTATCAAGCTGTCGATGCGCCAAGCAAGGTTCAGCAATCGCGCTGCCGATGGTCAGACGCGGATGCAACGCGGCTTCCGCGTCTTGAAAAATAAATTGTGCCTGCCGGCGAAAGTTTAGCAATTCTTCGCCTTGCATAACCCCAATCTCCCGGCCATGGAAAAAAATTTGTCCCGAGGTCGGCCGCGTGAGGCGAAACAGACAATGCGCCAATGTGGTCTTACCGCAGCCGGATTCGCCGATGAGCGCCAAGCGTTCGCCAGGAAAGATTTGCAAATCGAGGTCTTGTACGGCGCGAACCGGCTCTGCGGGCTTGGCCAAGAGGCCATTTCGGCGCGTGTACCATTTGTTGAGCTGGTGAATGTCGACAAGCGGAGCGGGCATGCTGCACGTGTTGCTTTGGGAAGTTGCGCAATCTGCAACTTCCCTTATTCGTTTTGATTTTCAAAAGCATGCTTCATCATAAATGGTCCGATTGAATTTTCCAGCGGCTTGCAGCAGTTGTCGCGTTTGCGGATGTTGCGGCCGCGCCAGAATTTCCAGAGTCGTTCCAACTTCAACTATCCTGCCTTCGTGCATAATGGCGAGGCGATTTGCCCAGGCGGCAACCAGGCCGAGATCATGCGTGATGAATAGCAGGCTCAACCCACGTTTTCGTTTTAACCCTTGCAAACATTCCAACACCTCGCATTGATGCCGGGCATCGAGCGCAGTGGTCGGCTCATCAGCAATGATTAATTTTGGTTCGCATGCGATTGCCATCGCGATCATGACACGCTGGCGCATGCCGCTGCTCAATTCATGCGGGTATGCCTTAAGGCAGCGCTCGGCCTCGGGGAGAGCCAAGGTTTCAAACAGTTGCAGCGTTTTAGCTCGGGCTGCTTTTT
>SZPB01000232.1 GCA_030263535.1 Cytophagia bacterium CHB2 | reverse complement strand
TTATAGAGTCAACTATCCAATGGCATCGAACCCGGTCAATCACACGCGATGCGTTTCATGGGAAAATCGATTTTTTTCATTTTGCCGTTACTCATGCCTTCAATGGCTGCGGCAAGCGAACCATCCTCGGCAAGACGATAGATGATGCGTTGCGGGAAATCGTGCTCGGGATTTTCGAAGACGGCTTCCTGTTTGCCGTGCTTAATCAGCTTGAATGAAGCTTCGGCCTGTCCGGAGGGTTTTGCGATGTAATAAATCTCGCCCTCTTGTTCGCGAATTTGCAGGAATTCAAACGCCACGGTTTTTCCGTTCACGACCGTACGGCTCATGCCGAGCAGCGTCTGTCCGGAAGGTTTCATCCATTGTTCGGAATATTCGCGTTTGGCTGTGCTGCCATCCCAGCAGCCCGCAAGCCAGGCCAGATCCGCTACTGTTGGTTTTGTGTCTTGCATCATAACACTCAGCAACAGCATGCAAACGCCGGCAAACGAATAATGTTTTTTTGACATTGTGCCTCTCCTGATAGTGATGGAAATGAATACAAGTTATTTCCACAATATCAAGAAATATTACGCAGTTGTATTGTAAAAATCCGACAGGCGATTTTTGCGGGTGAAGTATTCTGACATTTCATGCGCTTCACTGAAATACATTGCAGGTGTTTGCCCGGAGAACGCTTTAAAATCATGAATAAAATGCGCCTGATCGAAGTAACCGCATTCCGCTGCAATAAAACTCCAAGGCAAGGGACGATGACGCGCCGCCGCCTTGAAAACTTTTTGTAAGCGCAAAATACGGCAAAAAAACTTGGGGGAAAGCCCGACACGTTCCTGAAATTTGCGTTCGAGTTGGCGGCTGCTGAGCTGGAGCTTTTTTTGCAGCCGGTCAATCGCGACGAGTCCGTCGCGGGCGATGATTGTGTTGATGGCGCCTTCTATTGTTTTGTCACCGTCCTGACGGCGGTCCAGGCGTGCGAGCAAAGCCTTTTCCGCCAGTCTAATGCGTTCTTGCGTGCTGTGCGCGAGATGAATTTTCTCGGCCAACTCCCGGCTGAAACGATTCCAAACAAGATCAAGGTCGATGATTTTGTCCGTCATTTCCGCTAGCGGGAAATGAGTAAAAACATACGCGCCTGCCGGTCGAAAGCGGATGCCAAAAAGCTGGACCTCACCTGTCGGCTCAATCATGGCGAAGCGCCGCATCTGTCCGACAAAGAGGCTTTGCGGTTGCACCTCGATCGTGTTTTTGCAATGATAACGCTTGAATGACGCGGCGAGATTGAAAACTATCTCGGTACAGCCATCCGGCAAAATTCTTTCAGGCGATAAGAGTGAAGGTGTGCTGCGGCTTTGCAGCGTCCAAAAACATTCGAGATAATTTGAGAGCGCTGGAGTTGGCGGGATAACGCGATAGTGCATGCGAGAATCTCGATGGGATTGATGATCGTTTAACGGTTAAGTGGAGGAAATCGTCCATCAGTTTTTTTTAAGCATTCGATTTGCGGAGTCGAAGCGAAAAACTGAAAAGTTTGATTTATTCCATTGCAGAGAATTTAATTGGCGCCCAACGTTTCGAGATAATTGAGCACCGCCAACGCCTCGTCGCCGCCTTTTTTGGCATGATGCAAAAACGTCAGGCCGTGCGGCCCTTTTGAATGAATCAACTCGGGATAAGCCGCAAGCATGGCTTTGACAATGTCCAACTTCCCCAGCATGGTTGCGACGAAGATATCCATGCGGCTGCCCTTGGAGAGAAGAAACTCGGCGATGTCTCTCTGACCCATGTGACCGGCGCCGCCGAGCGCGGTTTCAAAATCTCCGCCGCCCCAATCCCACGAGGCGTTGAGCAACCCTGGTTCTTGCGCCAACAACTCTTTGGTGCGATCCAAATTGCCGTGACCGGCAATGACGAATTCTTTTACCAGCTCTGACGGTAAAGCAGGCGGCCGCTTCTGTTGCGGCATTCCGGTGAAAGAAATTTTGGGAAACAATACTGTGCTTGCTGTTCCTGCCGTTGACAGGTGAAGAAATCGACGTCGCGAAAATAATGAGGGGTGCATAAGATTATTCCAGGGTTGAGTTAGTGTTATGGTTTGCCAGTTTTGATGCAACGTTTTGTTGAATCTTGTTGGTATTATAGCTCTTGAAATGCCGAAGCGTGAACCCCGGCGACGTAGCCCTGAGCAAAGGTTTTAACGATTGAGGGCGGCGTCAACACACGGACAATACAATCGGCTGGCCGTGACTCGACTCGCCGATAGCCTTCCGGATTCCACGCCAGCAAAGCTTCCTCCCACCAAAGGTACGGCTGATGATCGTGGAACGCCACAAAGCTTCCATTTGGCAAAGCTGCAAGTAATTCTTGTTGAGTTATTTTTTGTGCTGTCGTGGTGATCCGTTCGCCATGCAGAGCCTCGTCGATTTCACCTGCAGTGGGCGCCGATTTATCCGTTAGATCAGGATTGGCGCTGGCCCAAAGTGTGCGGAACAATTCGAAACGCGAGCGCGAGCATTCGGCGCAGGGGCGATGCCCGGCAGCAAGCGCCGTGGCCTCGTCAAGAAAAAATAATTCGGTATAGTGGCCGGGCGTCATGATGGCGCGATGGCGATCTTTGAATTGCAATACACATGTGATCCAACGCTTGCCGCGATGGTGGCGAACAACTTGTTGCCGCGAATTGTGCAAACAACCACGATTGCCCATCAACGTTCCGCGCGCTGGCGTTGCGATAAGCTCACCGTAAGGTGTTACGCGGTTTTGTTTCGGCATGAACACTCTCGAAGAGGTTTGTTTGCCCTTCTCGACTTTCAAATTTCAACAGCCATTCTTTGCGCCATAACCCGCCGCCATAGCCAATCAAGCTGCCATTGGAGCCGATCACGCGATGGCACGGTACGACGATACAAACGGGATTTTTGCCGTTCGCGCCTCCCACGGCGCGAATGCTTTTGCGATCACCGAGCGCAAGTGCAATGTCCAAATACGAAACGGTTTTGCCGAAAGGGATGGTCATTAGCGCTTGCCAGACGCGTTTCTGAAAACTGGTGCCGTGCAAATCCAGCGTAAGCTTGAACTCGTTACGTTGACCCTTGAAGTATTCGTCGAGTTGCTGGACGCAATCTTGCAAACATGCCGGCACAACGGTTGATCTTTCCTCGCGATCAACAAAGAGAAGGGAAGAGAGCCCGCCGTCGCTGCCGGTGATTTCGATTACCCCGATAGGCGAATGATAGTCGCAAGTAAATGTTTCAATCATAGCGACTGTATCCGATTGCGTATCTTGTTGCAATGCCGTTGCACGTTTTCAAATCATCTGTTTCGCTGATTCTATCTCAGCCCGTATTCTGCGACAGCTCTAATTGCGACGAGATCCTCCTGGCTTTCGCGCTGGTGCCAGAGTTGCACGAGTCCGGTTCCTTCCGAGCCGCCGTAATTTTTTACCCAAGCCGAGGCGCGTCCGGTTTCATCTTGCGCCAAAACGGTTGTCACTTGATCCGGTTCGACGGCAAAGCCTCCAACCCACCAATCGCGCACCAATCCCCATTTTACCCCCTCGGTTGTTACGGTCGATTGATACCAGCCGCCCACGCCAATCGCGCTGTTGCCGGGATAATGCACACCGAGGATGCGTTCGGGAATGGTGAAATCGAGAGCAGTCACGTGATCGGTTTTGGGATCACGCTTATAGGCCAATGGCGGCGGCCCGAGCCAAATCACCTTGCCGCCGGCATTGAGATATTGCCGCAATAACGCGGCTTCCGTCGAATCATTGAGCACCGTTGCCGGCACGCGATGCGCAGCAAATATGACGACGCTCCGCGTTTTTCCGGCGATGCCGTCTTGCATGAATTGTGCGAGTGTTTCGGCATTCAATTGTTCATAGCCTGCGCTCACAAAATAATCACGAATCTGCTCATCAACGCTAAATTTGAACCAGTCGAAGCCTTTGCTTGCCTCCCAAAACACGGCGCGGCGTGTTGGTTGTGCAGGCGATTTGGGGGAATCTATGCCTGTCAACGCATAGAGATATCCGTCGTCGCTGCCAATATAAACCACGCCCGCGCTCACCATCGGCGAAGAGAAAATACGATCTTTGGTTTTGAAGCGCGATATTTCCGTTCCCTTGCGATTATCCAGCGCAAAGACGTGCCCGCCGCCATCGCCGAAATAAATGAGCGAGTCACAAATCGCCGGCGACGTCCAGACGGTTTCTGTCGCATTGAACCGCCATTTTTCTTTTCCCGTAGTCAAGTCCAGCGCGTGTGCAAAACTGCCATCGGAGGTGCCCGTGAAAATCGTTTCGTTGAAGATCGCCGGCGAGGAAATCACCCAGGAGATTTCGTAGTCACGCTTCCATTTCTCTTCTCCGGATTGGCGATCAAGAGTATAAAGAAAGCCATCGCGCCCGCCAAACGCAACGACATTGCCGCTAATCGCCGGTGAAGAAATGAGGGCGCAGCGATCAAAACCGAATTCTGCCGGATTGAATTTTGTGCTCTCGGAGGTATATCGCCATTTCAGGTTTCCTGTGGCGCTATCAAGCGCATAGAAATATCCCTGGGTGTCGCCGAAGTAAATGACGTTATCGGCCATTGCCGGTGAACTGCGCACGCGACTTTGGGCATTGAATTTCCACGTTACATTCCCGCTCGCGATGTCCAGGGCGTAGAGATGTCCGTCGCCGCTGCCGAAATAGACGACACCTTGCGCGACGAGCGGTGATGAGACATAATAATCGAAGCCCCAATTGTAAGGCAGGAGTTCGCCGGTCTGATACTTCAGCAACTGATTTCCCGTCAGCGCATCGACACCATAAAGACATTCATCCCGGCTGGTGAAATAAACAACGCCGCCGGCAACTGCCGGCGAGGAATGCAACGCGCCGCCGGTTTTGTAGCGCCATTTTTCCCGGCCGCTGTGCAGATCGACGGCATACAGATGGTTATCGCCGCTGCCGAAATAAACAATATCGCCGGATATTGCGGCTGAAGAGCGAACTGGGCCCTGAGTTTGAAATGCCCACTTCACGTCGTCGAATCATGCGACCGCTTTTGTCTCGTAGATTCCCGTGTGCCGGGCATCACCGCGAAGCATGGCCTCCGGGAAATTCGCGTTCTGTTGCGCAGGCTGGCCGCACGCAATCAACAATATCAAGATTGCGCTGCATCCTAGTCATGACATTATCTTTCTTCAAATTTTCTGTTTTCTCAACCTTTCCAGTTTTGCTTCAGCGCTTTGACGAATCAGCCGGCTAAAATTTTCGTCGAGTGCTGTGTTTTCCTGCAGCAGCGCCAGCGCCTTTTCTGAAGCTTGCACCGCTCTTGCCGTGTCACCGACGGCCTCATAGGCGTCGCCGAGACTGTCATAGACGTTTGGGGAGCCGGGGTGATTTTCCGTGTTGATCGTCAGAACTTCCAGCGCTGCTTCGTTTCTTTGCTCTTGCAGAAGTTGGTAGCCCATGGCATTGATGCCGCCTTCCTGCATGATCCAATGATAATTGGGATGGCCGCTGAATTTTGCCCGCGCTCTCCGGTATTGCGCCATGGCGCTGTCGCTTTGTCCGCGCATCAGCATATCATAAAAAGTCGTTGCCGTAAGCACGGATTCCGGCGTCTCTCCTGTCTTGGCGGCAAGATTACTTTTTAAAAAATCCAGCGTCTGTTTGATGATTTCCCGGGAGCGATCATTGTCATCGACAATATCGAACGCATGCTGGCCTTCGAGATAGTTGATATACTGAAGATTGAAGTCGTTGGTGAGCGCATAGCGAACGAATTCATCAATCGCCTGATTCAGGTCGAGGGCGTCTTGTCCGGCGCGCACGACAAAGAGCGGCAGGGTTTGACGAAAGACACTCAATTCGGTTATCCCGTAATAGACCACCGCACAGCGAATGTATGAACGGTTTCCCTGCATGGCCAGGCGCAGCCCAACTGAAACATTGCCGGAGCACGTCCAGATGCCGATGCGGTTTTCGTCGATTTGCAGCGAACTTGCATTGCTGCGGATATGGTTGATCAAATCATCGGTGTCTTCGAAGGCAGCGCCCTGCCGGCTTTGGTAATTCACCGCAATCATCCCCGAAAGCGCCGTGAGCTTTGCCCAATCCTGATAAACGCGCCATTGCGGAATCTGCATTGCGCCGACGCCATTGTTGAAAATCACCAGCGGCAGCTTTTGTGATTTTTCGAGGGTGGGCGGATAATAGACATCCATCTTTAATGCAACGCCATCAATCGTTTTGTAGGTGAGATCTTTTTTGACGATCACCTTGTCCATGCCGGGAAGCTGATAAACCACCGGCATCTCGGTCACGGACTGCGCCGGGGATTTTTCCGCCAGGCCTGCGCTACACAACAGTGTGGCAACAACAAGACGTGACATCGTGAAGCAATAGCGTGTGAAGTGCATGAGGGTTCTCCTTTCTTGATCTGCTTTGCTGAAAATATCCAGAGCAAAATTGTTTATCATCGTAAGCGCTGCTCCGCCAACCGATCCGCTGCTTCCGAAGTGGCAATGCCTTGCTGCTGCGCCAGCGCGAAAATATCCAGCGCGGTGTCATAAATGGCATTCACTTTTTTCAACGCCTGCGCCGGTTCCCAGTCGAGCATCTCGATGCAACCGTTAATGATGCCGCCGGCATTGGTGACATAATCGGGCACATAGAGAATACCGCGTTCCTGCAGAGCTGCGCCATGCTGGGCTTCACGCAATTGATTATTGGCGGCGCCGGCAATGATTTCGGCCTGGAGTCGTGGAATCGTTTCATCATTGAGAACTGCACCGAGAGCACACGGCGCGAAAATATCAGCAGCGACGTGGTAAATTGTCTCTGGCTTCACCGCGGTCGCGCCGAATTCGTTCACGACGCGCTGCACGCGCTCGGCGGAGAGGTCCGTCACAATCAGCTTGGCGCCGGCTTCGTGCAGCTCTTTCGCGAGACAATACCCGACATTGCCGCAACCTTGCAGCGCAACGGTTTTGCCGGAGAGATTTTCGGAATGCCAACGATAGTGCGCCGCGGCTTGCATGGCGCGAAACACGCCGTGCGCCGTCCACGGTGAGGGATCGCCCGAGCGTGCGGCGAGGCCGGCAACGTATTTGGTTTCCAAACGCACGATGTCCATGTCCAGCGTGCTCGTGCCGACATCTTCCGCAGTAATGTAGCGGCCGCCGAGCGTTTCCACAAAACGTCCGTGCACGCGAAACAGTCTTTCGCGGTCCACGGTTTTGCCGTCGCCGATAATCACCGCCTTGCCGCCGCCAAAAGGCAAACCTGCAAGCGCGGATTTATACGTCATACCGCGCGACAAACGCAGCGCATCGATGAAGGCTTCTTCGTCGCTGGCATACGGCCACAACCTGGTGCCGCCAACCGCCGGGCCGAGCCTGGTGCTGTGAATGGCGATGAGGGCGCGATAGCCGGCAGCTTCATCGCAGCAGAGCATCACCTGCTCGTGCCCCATGGATTCCATTATTTCGAAGGCTTTCATGTTGGAATGATATTGTGTTTTGCAGTCGAATTTTGCTAATCCAGCAACCCGGAAAGCCAGTGCATCACATTCAGCAAGAAACGATAATTCTGCGGCGCATTCGGGGAGTTCATTCCCACCGGTGTGCGATTGGCACCGGCGAGCTGCGCGGAGAACATCGCGGCCTCGCCGAACACGGCGACGCGGCCTTTGCCAAATTTCAGCGTTGCGCCTTGCAGCCAGCCTGTCGCCGGGAGACGCGGCGTTTCGGCGGTGAACTGCCACGCCGTTTGGGGCAGCAGTAACCGCTGCGATGAATCGAGCACGAGCAACGATTGGGCGCTGCCATCCACTTGGAATGCGGATCCGGTAAACGTCATCAGCGAATCGATGCGCTCGTCGCGTGTTCTGCCGTTAATAATGGGATGCTCGGCGAGCGCGCCATTCGACCGGCGAAAAACAAAGAGCGCGCCTTGAGATTGTTCGGCGAACATTGCAAAGCAATTGCTGAAACGAATGCCGAAGGCCGCGCCGAGTTTTTCTGCCGCGCCGGCAAACGGCATGTGATCCGCGATCAGCAACAACGCGCCGCCTTCGCGTACCCATTCGCGCACGGCTGCGATTTCATCATCAGCAAAAGCGGAGGGATTGGGCAGCGTCCAACTCGCCTGATTCACCTCGGCCAAAGCATTGGCGATGACGAGTATTTTCCCTTTGCCCAAGCTTTCTTTGGTGAAGCGCGAAGCCGAGGCGTACACGACATAGCCATCACGGCGCAGCAATTGCGCAAAGGATAGATAACGCCCGGTCGCGGTGTGGAAATTGAAATGTGCTTCATCCAGCATAACGACCGGGCCGCTGCCAGTCGGATAGGCGGGTTTTGCAATGGGAGGATTGAATGTGGTGTCGGCAACTTGTTGCGCCCGACCCGCAGCGAGCAAAATGAGAAGGAAAAAGCAAAACAAACGTTGGGTCATAAAAGATACTCGGTGAATGATTTCAAAGTAATGCATTGTAATCCTGCCTCAATGCCGTTTCCTTGGGCGATATTTCGTAGTCCCGGCCCCTTGTGGGCCGATGAACGTGAAACATTTTCAGTGCCCCACAAGGGGGGCAGGGCTACAAAAGAAACCGCATCGAGTCCCACTACCTTGTGGGGCGTTGCTGGAACCGCAAAATTCGTGGCTTCGACAGCCGCGCACAAGGGGCGGGGACTACAAATATCTTTTACTTTATTGTGGCGCGGCGTCGGAATCATGAAAAGCCACGCGCTGCCAGCGGCCCTCTCGTTTCACCCAGACGTTGGTGAAGCGCAAATTCATTTTCCATTCCTTGCCATCGCGAAAGCCGTTAGTCGTGTTTAACCCCGTCACGACGGCGGTGTTGCCATAAACTCGAATGCGAAGATCATCATTGCGATACGTATCGATCTTCACTTTTCCGGATTTCAAATCCTGGTGGCGGGTTTTGGCGAAAGCCAGCCAGCGCGTTTTATCAAGCACGCCGCCGTTGACATTGGTGTGAACGTAATCATCTGCGAGCAGACTGCGAAGAACGACGGTATCGGCCTTCACAAATGCATCGGAGAACTGCGAGAAAGCATCGCGGATTTCCTGCTCGTTCTGTGAATGCTCATCTGGTGCCTGACTGCGCATTTGCGCGAGGCCGCAAGAGTACGGCACGAACGCAATAAAAGCAAACAAGGCGATTCTTTTCATCTTTCAAAACTATGCTTGTTCAAAATTCCTCATAGCCTGCTTTCTGAAGCGTTGCTTTAAATTCCGCACGCGTCGCGACACGGCTATGGTGCGCATCGATGATTTGCTCGAAATCGGTTATCCCCAGGGCTTTGAGCTTTTGGGCAAATTCAATGGTGATGGGCATGGCGGCATTCACCTCTTTACCCGTGTAAGGGATGAAAAAGATATCCGCCTGCCACAGAATTTTTTGTTTCGGCAAATAGGCAATCACCAACTCTTCGGAATGCGCGTTGGGGCCGACGTTGTACAGCTCAACAGCTTGCTCGCCGTCGGTGATCACTTTTTTATCCGCGAACGTTTCGATTACCGGCTCTTTTGGAGACGAAAAAAATGGATCCGGCCTGATCGCTTGTTTGATCTTCGCGAGCTTTTTGTAAAACTCAACATGAGCGGGCGTTGTAATGAGCGTTGCGCCAGCATGAAAATAAGCTCGCGCGCCGCCGGCATGATCGCCGTGCGTGTGACTGGAAGCAACATACTTGATCGCTTTGTCGGGAATCATTTCGCGCACGGCATCGATTGTGGATTGCGACATAAAAAAATTGCCGGGGCAATCCATGACGAAGATGAAATCCTTGAATTCGACGATCATGATGCCGCCCATGTCCTGGTCAATATAAACGCCGTCGCCGATTTTTTTGATGCGCGTGTAACTTTCATTCGCATTGTCTTTCGGCATCTCATAACCTGCGGGAACCTCGAAGAGATTTTCATCCACCGGAGAATTGACGCTGATCTTCAAAGCCAATTCTCTCGCGATTTCGCCGTTGAAATAGTCCGTGCGTTTGGTTGGCAATTTCACGCCGTTGAAATCTTGATAATCGGCGAAACGAATGAAGTCGGTGACGTCGCCGTAAACGCCCTCATCGCGCACCGTTTCATAGCCTTCGAGCAGATGGGTCGTGGCATCGAAAATCAATACCGGAACAGTTTTATCCGGTTGCACAAAACTGATGGCATCGAAGGTGCGGCCGTCTTTTTGATAACTATCGATCCAGCGCAAGCTGGTGTTGTTTTCCGCAGCCTGCAATAACAAAAGCGGCGGCATCCATCTCGTGCTGGCGGCCCAGGGCCAGTCCGTTTCCTGGCCGGATAATTTCATCACCTCGTTGCCGTGGTGATTTCTGTAC
>SZPB01000231.1 GCA_030263535.1 Cytophagia bacterium CHB2 | reverse complement strand
CGGCGAGCCCCACGAAGAGCCGTCATAATGCATTTTATAGATTTGATTCTGCGTAGCATATTTGAACAGCAGCTCGGCGGTGTCATTTGCCAGACCGGTAATGGAAGGCTCTTTTTGCTGTTCATAATAAGTCACGGAGTACACGTTGGGCCAGGTGTACCAATCCGTGGCTTTGCGGTGGATGATCACATAGTAATTTCCAGATGTTCCTGATCTCGCTTCCCAAACGACATGAAGCCGTTTGTCACCGGAGGTGCCGCTTGGCGCAATCGACGGCTTTTTGTGGCTGTTGTAAGAGCCGGGAACGATTGATGAAAGATTCGTGCGTGTGGTGTTCCAGCCTTCGGCTGAATCGGGTCCATTACGATAGTACTGGTAATAAATATTGTAGGTAGACCCATTGTTATACGCATAGACCAGGCAAGACCGCGTGCCATTTCCCCAATACGTGGTGGTTGGTGCAAGAGCTGGCGCGCTGTCACTGGCGCCGGGCCAGGGAACCGCAGTTGCAGCCGCCCACGAGCTGCCATCATTGCTTGAGACCCGGTAATAAAAATTGTTGGAGGTGCGATAAACCACCATGAGCTTGCTCGTGGCCGGGGTGGTGATAACAGGCAGCGGCGGATTCGCGCCAACGCCGGTGGCCAAAGTTTGTACTGAACCCCATGAGCCGGATACATGGCTGCGAAAGTGAATATTGTGAGTGCTCATGTATTGGCGTTGCCAGGCAACGTAGATATTGCCTCCGCGTTCGGCGATGCAGGGAAATTTGTTGTTGCCGTTGCCCGCGCTCAGGCGCATCAATCCCAGCCAGTTTCCCGTGCCCGTTGTGGAGTGTTGATAATAGATCTCGCCCTCGCTCTCGTAAACCAGATGATAATTGCCGGAAGAATCCCGCACAAGCTTTCGGGCATTATTTGAGGCCGTGGCGTCTGTACTGTTGCTGACCAGATAATTGACATATGCGTCAGCACTGATGCCGTTGCCATTGACGGCGATGTTGGTCAACGCAAAACCCGAGCGCGGGCCGTTTCTAATGTTGCTGCTGGGATTACTCAAGGGTGTGAAAGCCGTGTTGTTCGTGGTGCCCGGGAAAAGGTGCGCATTTTTACAGCTACCGATATAGGATCCCGCCTCATCAACGCCGTTCGCCTCCACAACGTCAAGGTTCAAATCAGTCGAGGCATGAGGAGTATTAGCGCGATGAAAGATCAACAGGCCATTCATCATGTCGCCATCAAACGAGCGCTTGCCGCTGGCGAATGCCGGCCGTCTGTTTTCGATGATGAAATACTCGCCTTCGTACCAATTGTCATGATCTGAGTCGTTGACGAAACGGACAAAAATGTTATTGCTCTCATCAAACGAGGGGAAATTGATGGTTTGATCTGTGGCAATATCGGTATAAGTCGCCCACCCCAATACCAACTTGCCCCAACCGCTGAGCGGCGTAGGCGCATGATAACCGCCAATTGACGTGTTGTCGTGATTTCCATCCATAAAGCCCTGGTTGCCGTTTGCCATCAAGTCGAATTCTCGCAATCCTCCGGGCCATGTTGCGCTATCAATTTGCATATCGGGCAAGCCGAGTAAATGGCCGAATTCGTGGCAGTGGGTGCCTATGCCTTCGAAGGTGCCTAGCGTTTGTGTGCGTCCACGGTCACTACTGGTTTTCTCGTGGATCTGGTAGACGAAATAACCGGACTTAAAAGGATAGCCGGATGCGGCAGGCTGTAAACCGCTGCCTCCGCCTCTGCCGGCATAGATCACCACGATTTTGTCATAACCGCTGATACTATAGCCACTGACAGCAAGAGCAGCGTTGAGCAGAGCAGCGGGTGAGATTGATTGACCTTCCCAATAGGCTTTGGTTTGGGTTAAAGTAACGAAGGTTGGCGTGGCATCCGGATCGGGATGAGGATTGATGATGTCACCGGTAATGGTGAGATCGCCGTAAGACATTTCATCGAAATATTCTTTCAGGCTGCCGAAAAGGTCTTCCTCGTCGTGGGTCTGCTTTCCATAGGGATCTGTACGATAATTGGTGCCGAAGAGATGATCGTAATACATCTGGTAGGTGTAGTCATTGTCTGTCTGATGAATATGACAACGACCACCGCGAGCGTCGGTATTTGTCTGCCAATCGCTGAACTGCACCAGAATGACGCCGACATGCAAAGTGGCAGGCGGCGCCGCCGGGCTTCCGGTGGCATCCATGGGGCACATGACTTCTTGTGCATGACTGTTGTCAGGGCCATTTATCATGCCCAACAATAGGATCATAAAAATTATTTGTTGCTTTTTCATGGCTCTTGTCTCCAAGTTAAGGGTAACTCTGTCAATGCAGCACTACAACTTTACGCACTTGCGACACGTTGTCCACGAACAACTGGCAAAAATAAATTCCATCGACCACCTCCTTTTTATTTTGACTGCGCCCATCCCAGCTTATCGCATGATTCCCCTGAGCCAGCGGTTGATCGACAAGCCGCACGATTTCCTGGCCGGTGAGATTAACGACACGCAACAGTACCTGTGATGGCTTGCGCAAGTAGAAGCTCAGATTGACGGTTGGTTGTAACGGATTGGGAAAAGGGTGATGAAAGACGAAATCCTGAGGATGAGTTGGGACCTCATGTCTTTCGTGAACAGAAGTGACAACCTCCCCGAGTTTGCCATTCACACTGACTTGTTGCAATGCCAGATTTTGCCAAAACGACGGGCGCCTTTCACTCCAGACGGCAATGAAGCCCCCTTGTTCATCACGGGTGGCTTCCAAAAAATATGGCCATTCTTCAAAATCACGATGACGGATTAAAACTCCCTCCATTCCCCAAGGCACAGTTCCATTGGAATCGACCTTGAATGCAAAAAGATCTCCTGCGGTAGTGTTAAAGTCGACAACCAACCAAATCATGCTGCCTTTGTCATTACCAATAATTGTTGGGGCTATGGTGGAATGATACCAGATGCGAAAACCCTGAGTTTTCCATAACATTTTACCCCGGGAGTTGAAACGAGCTACAAAGCGTTGTCGTTGGCCGCCAGTTGTGTCATCCCATGTCACCAAGGCGCCACCGTCATTATCATTTACAAGATGAGGAACGGTTCGAACATCGGCGTCTGGCGTAAATGTTTTTCCATTTTCACCCCACAACAAGCTGCCAGCGGAATCAATGCGTTGAATCCTGCCTTCGGCAACATTGCTTGGTGACGGCGAGGTAAAATAAACTCCAGCAATAATTGCTCCCCCCTGCCCGTCACTGGTCGTAGCAAATGCCCCTCCCGTATTAACAGAAATACCTTCCGTTGGCCAGGGGAATTCACCTTCTTTAGTGATTTTATCCACCGCTGCCGTTTGGTTGGCATTTTGACGAAAGCGCGTCATAAGCATTCCGCCTTTGCCGTCCGAAACGACACGGCGTCTGGCATTGTTTGCAAAACTTTCAATCGGTACAGGCCGGCCATTCGGTTCAAAAGCAACTTGACCGTATGCATCAATGCGCTGCACATACCACTGCCAGGGCTCGCGCTGGTCAAACCAGGAGATCATGAAGGTTTGATAGTCGTCGCTTAAAATCTCAAAATCCCCAATGCCAGCTTTCTCGATTCGCTCTCGAATGATGACGCCGGATGAATCCCAAAGCCTTCGGCCTTGCCGGTCAACGCGCTGCACGTACATCTCGTTTTCCGGATTGTTCGGCACGCCCAATTCAAAGCTTTTGGTGAAATCTTCCCAAACAATAACAGCGCCGCCCAGGCCGTCGGGAATGATGTTGGTCGGCGTGCGAAAGCCGGCCGGCGGAGAAACCGGCGCACCATTGCTGCCCCATTGGCGGTAACCGAATTTATCCACGCGATTGGCAAAAATGCCGCGCTCGGAGCCCCATGTCACAATCGCGCCGCCCTCATCGTCGGTGCAAATCAGTGGCGCACCCTGGTTTTCATTCTGTTCCCACACCGTGTTCACGCGTGGGTCGTTCGACCATTGCGCCGGCGCTTCTGCCGAACAAATGAGCATGCCGCACATGACCAGCCAGAATGGGCGGCTGCAGTCTCGAAAAGATTTCATCATTCAGACTCCAGAGTCGATGCAAAAACAAAAAGCCCGAGCACACGGTTCAGGGTGTACTCGGGCCTTGAATTCTTTTTCAAAAAAATTGCTAAAGCGAGCAGCTAAAACACGGCGCAACATGCTCCACCCCCTTATGAGTTTTGACATTCAAGTTCGGTAAGGTTCAGCCACGGCTTGGCCGTGGCATCTACTGAGGTCAAGCCACGGCCAAGCCGTGGCTGAACAAATATGAATTACCGATTTCGATTGCCAAAAGTCATTAGGTGAAAAAACATCCTTGTTCCGGCAGCGCGGTGGGAAAGTAATACTCCGAAATGAAAATGCCAAGCTCAGATTACAATAGTCCTCCTAGCTAAATAAGACGGGCATCGCTCACCGAATGATCACAAACTTCACCCACGCCGTTTGAGAGCCGGAGGTAACGTAACACACATACACCCCGGAAGGCAACGGATTTCTTTGTTGATCGCGAGCATCCCAGGCAAAACCGCCGTTGCCGTCGGTTTCAGTGAAGGTTGCCAGCACGCGGCCTTGCAGATCGAGAATTTTAATGGTGGCTGCCGGCGTCAATCCGCTGATGGTGAGCCTCTCATGCCGGCTCGCTACAAACGGATTGGGAAACACCTTCACCTCGTCCAAATTCGCGGCTGCCGAGGCAAAGCCTGCGGCGTCGCCTTCTCCTTTTATCAGCGGAATTCCGCTGGCGCTGCGCACGCCGTGAACGGTTATCAGGTAATTCAATCCGGTGGCTGCGATGTAGCCCTCGCCCAGCAGTAGGCGCACGCTCGCAGCATCATCACCGAGTGCTTCTGCGCTTTTTAATGTTGGCTGCAATGCGGATTCATTATGCATGCGAATGCTGTAGTTGTCCAGCATGCCGGCGCTGAGGGGATCAACTGGCAGATTGAATGTGAGCCGCACGCTTTTGGGCGACTCCAGCCGCGCCGAGCTGAGGTAAAAGCGCGGCTCTGCTTCGGTCACGCCAAAACGCGCGCGCGCATAAAGCGAGTCCAGCGCAACTCGATCAGCGTCAAACGCATTCGTCACCTCAATCTCGTAGTCGCCGGGCGTCAAAATTTCCTTGGCAAAGGTTAAAATCACTTCGCTGTTCGATCGGCTCAATACCACGCTCTCCGGCGTGCGGCAGGAAAGCGAGTCATCTGAAACTCGCCGAACACAAAAGCGGCCGTTAACGCGAATGGTTTCGTGCATCGGTTCCGAGAACCTCACAGCCACGTGTTGCGGTGCAAAGAATGTTGCGTGCAACACGCGCGGCGCAAGAGAAGGGCGCGCAATCACCTCGCGCGAGCGCGGCCCCACAATCTGCACGCGCTGGCTGTCAATCGTGGCAACGGCATAGCGATAAGCTTGTTCTGCAACCAAATCGGTGTCGAGATATTCGGCGGCATTGACAATTGCAGTGAAATCATCTTCGCTGTCAACTTTGCCGCGATAAACAACATAGCCTTCGGCCTGCGCGACCGGTTGCCATTGCAATTGCACGCTTGCGGCATCTCGTGGGCGTGCAGCGATACTGCCTGGAGGCGGCGCGCCGGTTTGACTGCCAAGGGGCTGAAAGGCGCGCAGGTTCATTCCATCCGAAAAACAAAAAGCATGCGTTTGAGATTGGCCCAGATTTGTAACGACTGTGGTGTTGCTGGCCACCGGCGCATAATGCCAAATCACGCGCATGCCATTTTGGGCTTCGTCGTAATCAACGACATAACCATCCGGAAAGAGATTGAGAAAAAGCTCGTCCCGGCCGTCGCCATCAATATCTCCCGCACCCAGCCCGGCGTCGAAATTTTGCGGCGGTTGAAATCCGAAAAAACGCTGTTCCCACATCACGTCAAAGCGATTGTCGCCGCTGCTACGATAAATGCGAAAGAGCCAGTGCCGGGCATCGAATTCATGCTCGGCGTTCAACTCCGGACTGGAGTGGCAGCCTGCGGCAAAATCCATGCGGCCGTCGCCGTCAAAATCGCCGGCGCGAATGAAATCAATGCTGTCCACCAGCGGCAGGCTGTCGCTCCAGGTCGCCGCAAACCTGTTGTTGTCCACCGTTTCATAGATGTACAAATCGCCGTCCGCGTCGCCGAACAAAATTTCCTGCTGGCCGTCGCCGTCAAAATCACCGATTTCGCTGTGCGGCACGCCGAGGTAATTCGAGCCGGCGGTGAAATTTTCAAATGTGAAGATCAGATCATAAACGTGATTGCCGCGATGTTCCCACAACATGAATTCTGCGTCGTCACGCGCAACGATTTCAACGCGATTGTCGCCGTCCAAATCCGCGAAGCGGCTCGCCCAAAATTCATTGCTGTCCGCCCACACCAGTTGCGTGGGAAACGCGCCAATTTCCGGCGCTTCATAAATAAAACTCTTGGGGCCAATGCCGGCGAGCAATTCGAGTTTGCCGTCGCCATCGCTGTCGCCCACATCGCGCGGAATAAGCGGGCGCGAAGAGTTGAATTGCGGCGTAAAGCCTTCGCGGTTGTGCTCGAAGATCGTCAATAAACCGATGGCATTGTTTTGATCATAAACCGAAAGCAGCAATTCTGCATTGCCATCCGCATCAAAATCTGTGGCGCGCGGCAGCAACAAACCTGCGGGAATTTGCGCGGCCGGCGCAAAAGGGATTTCCACAAACGAAAACGAGGCAATTTCCGGTTGATCGAGCCGAAATAAGAAATACTGCCCGTGGTTATCATTTATCGTTTGCAAGCCGGCGCGATTGACCGCTTCGAGATAAAACTCGATCTCACCGGTTGCCAGGGTTTGCGAAAAATTGAGTCGATGTGCATCAGTCAAATAATTCAACGCGAGCGGCGCGAACGCGGCATTCGCATGGCGCGCTCGCCACCACAATGTCGCGCGCGACAAATCATCGGTGGCGAATTCGAGCAAAACACTGTGGCGGTTGCTGTCGATCATTGGCGTGGTTTTGATGCGATCGATTTGGGGCGGCGTGTGATCGAGAAAAATGCGGGTTTTGTCTTCATGCGTTTGGCCGTTTTGCAAATGCGCAGCGAGCCGCAACGTATAAGTGCCGTCCGGCAATCCCTGCACCACCCAGAGGCCGAGTGAATCATCCAGCGCCTGGCGCGTCATCCCCGAGGCAATAACTTGCCATTCCGCCGGATTATCGCCGGCGCCGAACGACAATTCATATTCTTTGAGGAAAGCGCCCAACACCGTGCCGCGAATGACAAGGCTCGTGCTGCCATCGAAACCGGCATCCATTTCCGGCGCGTGAATTTCACAACGTGAGAGCTGTTCCAACTCCAATGCAGCGGCGGCATCGATTCTACCGGCGCCGAAGGAACGATCCCATCCAGGCTCGCCCAAATCCACGGCACTGTTCTGCAGCGCGGCGCGAATCATCTCATTGTTCCACTCCGGCGAGCGCGAAAGCAGCAGTCCCGCAAGAGCGGAGACGAACGGGGCTGCGGCCGAAGTGCCGCCAAACTGGGCATAAGATTTTCGCAAGCTTGTGGTCCAAATTTCTGTGCCGGGCGCAACCACATCGAGCGTTGTTCCATAATTCGAGAACGCGGCCAAACGATCATCAGGCATGCTTGCGCCCACGGCAATCGTTTCCGCATAAGCGGAGGGATAATGCGGTGTATCTGTTGACGAGTTGCCCGCGGAAGCAACGAGCACAACGCCGCGGCGATGCGCAAATTGTATGACGTCGCGCAGCATCGGCGAGACCACCACATCGCCAAAACTCATGTTGATCACCGCCGCGCCGTTCATCACGGCATAAACAATGGCCGAGGCCACATCATCTTCTTCCAGCAAACCCTGACTAGTGCCGGCGCGCAACGCCATCACCTGGCATTGCGGTGCGAGGCCGGCAATACCGATGCGATTGTTTGCCTGCGCGGCAATGATGCCACTCACGGCCGTACCGTGGCCGTTGTCGTCAGAGGGATCATTGTCACGATCCAGGTGATCGCCCGCATCAGGAAAACCGGGCGCGTCGGTGAAATCCCAGCCGATGACATCATCGATAAAACCGTTGCCGTCATCATCAATGTTGTTGTAATCGGCAGGCTCCGCCCTGCCATTGCCGTTCAAATCTTCACCGGCATTGATCCACAAATTTGTCTGCAAATCGGGATGATCCAGCTCCACGCCGGTGTCAATCATCGCGATCAAGACGTTTGCTGCGCCGGAGCTGATTTGCCAGGCTTCCGGCGCGTGCAGGGTTTGCAAGGCCCATTGCCGCGAATAAAGTGAGTCATTTGGAGCATCTCCCGGCGCATTGTTTGCTAGCGTAAAGCCGTCACAATGCAACACGTGATTGAATTGCGCATACTCGATTTCAGGAGAATCAGAAAGGGAATCCAATGCCGTCGTCATATCGACATCAGCATCATCAAAACGAAGCAAGACAAATCGATTAATCTCCGCATTGCCGGATTCGGGCAAGGCTGCCAACGCGCGATAATTTCCCAGGGCGCGCAAGCGAACATGAAGTTGACTCGCGGAATCGAATGCAATTGTGTCTCCACTTTTCTTTTGCAGTGAGGTGGAGGCCCGCACTTTAAGAATGATTTCCCGGGGAGCTGAAGAGGCGACCAATGAAGGCGCTTGAGAAATCGACTCTCGTTCCGCCCCGAGAATCATCAGGAAGCTGGCAACAAGGCAGCAGCGCCGTCGAAAAAAGCCATGTGAAATCAAAACGAACATAAAGCTGATTGCTGAATTCAAGAATGTGAAACTCCCGCCAATTTACGCCACGGAGAGAGCAGGAAATATGCACCAATGCGCGCCATAGCAGTCAAAAGAAACAGAGGCCACAGGGAAACAATTAAAATATTTTCCCAAAACGATCGGCGGTACTTCCAAAAATAACGCCAAAACGAAAAATGCGAGCTCCAAATCGCGGCTGGTCGCGCCTGTTTGATGCTGGCGCCGAGCGCGTGATAGATTTTGACCTCGCTGCTGAAACGAATGTTCCAACCCGCCTGCCAAACCCGGCGACACCAATCGACATCGCTGAAGAACAGAGGGAATTGTTCATCCCAGGACCCAACTTGTTTGACAACTTCCGGGCGTGCGAGCAGGCACGCGCCTTGCGGTTGATCGACTGCGCGCGAGGAGCGATGATCGAAATCGCCCATCTTCCAGCGATTGCACACGCGGGAACGCGGGAACAAACGTGACAGGCCGGTGAATTCAAAAAACAAATCAGCATATTGCGGAAAGCGCCGGCACGAGGGTTGGATCGTTTCATCGGATATGCGTGGCGCCACAGCGTTCGCCGGGCGAGCATCGACGGTGAGGCGTGTTGGCAGAAAATGCAATTGCGGCGCAATCACACCGGTGCCATCGTGCGCATAGAGTTGTTCGAGAAGTTGTGACAGGCTCGCGGGCGGGAAGATGGTATCGGGGTTCAAGAACAACACCGGCGCGCCGCCGGGAGCAGCCGCCAAACCCTGGTTCAAGGCAGCGGTGAATCCACGATTGGTGTGATTGTTGACGAATGTGGTATGAACGCGGTGTGCCGGAAAATGACGCACGGCCTGTGCAACGATTTCCATGGTACGATCGGTTGAGGCATTGTCAATGAGATAAATCGAAAGCGAGCGGCGGGCCTCCGCTAGCGGCAGCGAGGCCAGGCACGCGCCAATGTGCGCGGCGCTTTGATAGGTGACGATGATAATGGCGAGATGATCGGGCGGCATCGCGCTTTATTCGACGCAAATCAACTCACGTGTTATCGGCGTCAACACTTCCACGCCGTTTGCGGTCACCAAGACATCGTCTTCAATGCGCACGCCACCGAGGTCGGGCAGATAGACGCCCGGCTCAATCGCCAGCACACAACCGGGTGGAATCACATCTTTGCTTTCCGGGCCGAGGCGCGGCAACATGTGAACGTCCAGGCCAAGGCCATGGCCGAGCGCATGATTGAAATGATTGCCAAAGCCCTTCGCTTTGAGATGCTCGCGCGCGACTTTGTCGAGATCGATCGCGTTCATGTTGGGGCGAAGCGCGGCATAGGCGAGTTCTCCGGCTTCTTTAACGGCGCGATAGACTTCGCGCATTTGCGCCGTGGGTTCGCCCACGGCGATCGTGCGCGTTACGTCCGAAGCATAGCCTTCGAACACGCAGCCGTAGTCAATAATCACCATATCGCCTGCCTGCAAGCGCCGCATCGAGCTGCGTCCATGCGGCAATGCCGAACGCGGGCCGCTGGCAACAAGCGGCTCAAAGGCATCAGCCTCGGAGCCGGCTTTGCGGCCGCGATAAATAATTTCAGCCGCGAGGTCGGCTTCGCGCACACCCGCATGCA
>SZPB01000230.1 GCA_030263535.1 Cytophagia bacterium CHB2 | reverse complement strand
ATGGGCCGCGAGGAGCGCACCAAGGCGCAAGAATCTTTCCGGCATGATCCCGAGGTGCAAGTGTTGCTTGCCACCGATGCTGCCGGCGAAGGCATCAATCTGCAGCGCGCGCACCTGATGGTGAACTACGACCTGCCCTGGAATCCCAATCGCATTGAGCAACGCTTCGGCCGCATTCACCGCATCGGCCAAACCGAAGTTTGCCATCTGTGGAATCTGGTCGCTGACGAAACGCGGGAAGGCGACGTGTACCGCACGCTGCTCGAGAAGCTGGCTGAGGCCCGCAATGCGCTCGGCGGCCAGGTCTTCGACGTTCTTGGAAAGTTGAGATTCGACGGCAAGCCGCTGCGCGATCTGCTCATTGAAGCCATTCGTTACGGTGAGAAACCCGAAGTGCGCGAACGTCTCACGCGGATTGTGGCCAACGCTTTCGACCGCAATCAGCTTCAAGACTTGTTGGAAGAACGCGCCCTCGCTCATGATGCCATGGATGCCAGCCGCGTGCACCGCATCCGCGAAGACATGGAACGCGCCGAGGCACGACGGCTGCAGCCGCATTACATCGAATCTTTCTTTTTGGAGGCATTGCAACGCCTCGGCGGCACCGCCAAACAGCGCGAGCCGCGGCGGTACGAGATTACCCACGTTCCGGCGCCCATTCGCAATCGCGACCGTCTCATCGGCATCGGTGAGCCGCTGTTGCCGCGCTACGAACGTATTGCATTCGAGAAATCGCTCATCGCGCCGCAGGGCCAGCCGCTTGCCGCCTTCGTCTGCCCCGGCCATCCGCTGCTCGATGCCACCATCGACCTCACAATAGAACGCCACCGCGATCTCCTGCGCCGGGGCGCAGTGTTGGTGGATGAACGCGACTTCGGCATGGAGCCGCGCGTGCTCTTTTATCTGGAACATGCCATTCAGGACGCGAGCCTCACCCGTAGCGGCGAGCGTCGCGTCGTGTCCAAGCAAATGCTATATGTGGAATTGGATGCAGCAGGCAACACCCGACATCTGCATTACGCGCCTTATCTCGACTACCGGCCGCTTGCTGCCGGTGAGCCTGACATCGATGCGATCATGGCGCGGCCGGAATGCGCTTGGATCAACCGTGAATTGGAACAGAAAGCGCAAAGCCACGCTGTCACTCACGTGGTGCCCGAGCATCTCGCGGAGGTGCGCTCGCGCAAGTTGGCGCTGATCGCCAAAACCGAAGCGGCAGTGAAAGATCGGCTCACCAAAGAGATCAGCTACTGGGATCATCGCGCCGAAGATCTTAAGCTGCAAGAACAAGCCGGCAGGATTAACGCGCGATTGAATTCCGGCGAAGCCCGCAAGCGCGCCGACGCGCTGCAGGCGCGTCTTGAAAAACGAATGGATGAATTGAAACTGGAGGCGCAGATCTCACCGCTGCCGCCGGTTGTGCTTGGCGGTGTTCTTGTGGTGCCGATAGGTTTATTAGCCGCAATGACCGGACAGCCACGAACAAAAGAAGTCTCAACGGTGGACACGCAGGCCGCCGCAGCGCAAGCGCGCGCGATGGTGATGGAGATCGAGCGCCGTCTTGGCTTTGAACCCATCGACCGCGAGCACGAGAAACTCGGCTACGACATCGAGAGCCGCGTGCCGGGCACGGGAAAACTCCGGTTCATCGAGGTGAAAGGCCGCGTGGCTGGCAGCGCGACAATCACCGTGACGAAAAATGAGATTCTCTACTCGCTCAACAAGCCTGAGGATTTTATTTTGGCCATCGTCGAGTTTCATCAGGATGGCACACATCGCGTCCACTACGTGCGGCAGCCGTTCCAACGCGAGCCGGATTTTGGGGTGACGAGTGTGAATTATGGTTTGGAGGAATTGCTGGCAAAGGCGGAGGAGCCAAGATGACAACTTCTGAGGAGTTCCGCGCATTGATTGAGAGCCCGGAAAGTGCGCGCGTCGAGTTCAAAGCGGCCTCAGGCGGGGTTTCCATTTTGACGAACTGGTCAAGTACTGCGTCGCGCTCGCCAACGAAGGAGGAGGCAAAATTGTCCTCGGCGTGACAGACAGGCGTCCGCGGTCTGTCGTGGGCACGGGTGCGTTTTCCGAACCCGGACGAACCGAGGCTGGCCTCTTCGAGCGACTCGGACACCCAATATCCATAGAGGAGTATTGGCACGAAGGAAGCCGAGTCCTGATCGTTCATGTGCCCTCCCGGCTGCCGGGAACGGCCTGGCATGATCGAGGCACCTACTGGATGCGTTCCGGTGACGCTCTTGTGCCTATGGCGGATGAACGCCTGCGCCGGATTCATGCCGAGACCGGAACGGACTTTTCAGCCGAGATTTGCCATGATGCACGGTTGTCCGATCTCGATCCGGCGGCCATCGCGCTCCTGCGGCAATTGTGGCAGCGCAGGGCACCAGGTCTGGACATTCAGGTACGTTCTGATAAACGTTTGCTCGTTGACGCCGAACTTGTCGCCGGTGGTCATCTCACCTGGGCGGCCCTCATCTTGCTGGGCACCCACGAGGCACTCGGACGTCTGCTTGGGCAGGCCGAAGTTGTCTTTGAATATCGCTCGAGCGATGCGCCGGGACCTCCGGCCGACCGGCGTGAGTTCCGGCAGGGCGTTTTGCTCGTGCTCGACGAGATTTGGAAACTCGTCAATTTGCGCAACAGCCTTCAGCACTTCCAGCAGGGGCTTTTCGTTTGGGATGTGCCGACATTCGATGAACGCTCAGTGCGTGAGGCCGTCCTCAATGCTGTCAGCCATCGCGATTACCGGCACGGCGGTTCTGTTTTCGTCCGGCAATATCCACGGCGTATTGAGATTGTCAGCCCCGGTGGTTTCCCACCGGGAATTAATGAAGAAAATCTCATTTGGGAGCAAAGCCCACGCAACCGCCGCATCGCCGAAGTCTTTGGCAAATGTGGGCTTGTCGAACGGGCCGGACAAGGATTTGATCTCATCTATCGGGCGTGCATTCAACAGAGTAAGCCGCTTCCAGACTTCTCCCGGACGAGTGAACATTCGGTTTGGTTAACGTTACACGGCGAGATCCAGGATCCGGAGTTCTTACGGTTTATTGAGGAGATCGGATGTGAACGCTTGGCCACATTCAGCACGGAAGATTTCCTGGTCGTGGACCTCGTCCATTGGGAAAAACCTGTCCCGGCGCACCTTGCGCCGCGGCTTTCGTATCTCCTGGACCAAGGCATACTCGAACGCCTTGGCAAGGGCCGAGGCGTGCACTATCTACTTTCGCGCCGATTCTACCGCTTTCTTGGCAAGGAAGGAATTTACACCCGCCGGCGGGGGCTTGATCGGGAAACGAACAAGGCGCTTTTGTTGCGGCACATCGAGGACTCGGGTAAGACAGGGACGAGACTTGAAGAACTCCAGCAGGTACTCCCGGGCTTAAGCCGTCACCAGATAGGCACCCTGCTACGCGAGTTAAAGCGAGATGGTCAAGTCTTGGTCAAAGGATACACCAAGGCCGGCCGCTGGTTTTCGGTCGGACAAAAACGCAAATCTGAGCAATAAATAACGCAATTCTGCTGTATAATTCATGTTAAGTGCCTATTCTATAAGGCCGGCCGTGAAGCGGCTAAAACGCAATTCGGCCCAATTAAAACGCAATTCCACCGCAATCTCGCTATGTTATATAAAACGCTTGCCAGACAGGGCTTGATGATTCATCGCGAGAAATTATGCAAGGAAACTTCTTTGAGGACATGTCTCCAGCTGCAAAGTGGGATCGCAACACCGGCATAGAGCATTGGATGAGCTTTTTAGTCTCGCCCGCCAGTACAAGTCCAGCGAGGCATACCGTGAATTGCTCGACTTCGTTGCGCGGTTTCGGTTTTATTCGCCGTTTAATGCCATGCTCGTGCATATTCAGATGGCGGGAGCAACGTTCATCGCGTCGCCGCATCGTTGGCTTAATGACTACCATCGCCGAATCAAGGCCGGTGCTCGAGCCCTCGTCATCCTGCAACCAATGGGGCCAGTCATGTTTGTCTTCGATGTCAGTGACACGGAGCCTGAAAATAGCGCGCCCCCGCTTCCGCGTGATGTCGTTCAGCCTTTCGAAGTGAAGAAAGGTAAGATTGGTAACGAGCTAACAAAAACGATAGAGAATGCAAAAAGGGATGGCGTCAATATCACCGAACGCGAGGCGGGTTCACAAAGCGCGGGCGTGATCAGTACGGCACAATCCGGAAAATACCTGCACTTTCCGATCAAGTCGCTGCCCGAACCGGAATACGTACGCGTGCCTCTGCGCTACGAGCTTCTGTTGAACGCCAAACATTCTGCCGAAGCGGAATACGCAACGCTTGTGCATGAGCTTGCCCATTTGTACTGCGGCCACTTGGGAACTCCAAACAGCACCTGGTGGCCGGACCGTCGAGGGTTGCCTCATAAAACTTGTGAGTTTGAGGCCGAGTCGGTTTGTTACTTGGTTTGTAAGCGTTTGGGTATCGATAATCCATCTGATCAATATCTTGCCGGGTATATGAAAGAAAAGGCTGAAACTCCGTCGATAAGCCTCGATTGCGTCATGAAGGCTGCCGGGCTGATCGAGCAGATGGGGCGCGTTCGCATGAAACCACGAAAGGAAAAAGAAAAGTGAGCGATCAAATACCTCACCGCAAAAAACTCATCGAAGTCGCCCTCCCGCTCGAAGCCATCAACAAGGCGTCGGCGCGGGAGAAGTCGATCCGGCATGGGCATCCGAGCACACTGCATTTGTGGTGGGCGAGGCGACCGTTGGCAGCGGCGCGCGCCGTGATCTTTAGCCAGATGGTGGATGATCCCTCGAGCCATCCGGAACTATTTCCGACCGAGGAAGCGCAGGAAAAAGAGCGGCAGCGCTTGTTTCGTCTCATCGAGCAACTGGTGCTGTGGGAGAACACCACCAACGAAGGGGTACTAAAGCAGGCGCGCGAGGAAATTTGGAAGAGCTGGCGGCTGACCTGCGAGGAAAACAAGAACCATCCCCGCGCCGCGGAGTTGTTCAATCCGGAAAAGCTGCCGGCCTTTCATGATCCCTTTGCCGGCGGCGGCTCGTTGCCGTTGGAGGCGCAGCGTTTGGGATTGGAAGCTTATGCCTCCGATTTGAATCCGGTTGCGGTTCTGATTAACAAAGCCATGATCGAGATTCCGCCCAAGTTCGCGGGCCGGCCGCCGGTGAATCCCGAGGTGCGCAGTAAATATCTGGGAACGCCGCCGTCCCCGGGATCGCCGCCGTCTCGGCGGCCCTCACCGTCACCGGGGTGGCGCTCACGCGGCTACCTCCCGCATTTTGACCGCCCCGGTGTGATTCAAACCCTCAGCTTCCGCCTGGCCGATGCCGTGCCGGAATCAGTCATCGCAAAGTGGGAACAGGAGCTGCATTGGATTAAAGGCCTTCCCGCCACGGACAGCCGCGCTGTCGAGCTGCGCAAACGCATCGACAAATACGAAGACGCCGGACACGGCGCCTGCTGGCTGCGTGATGAGCGCATCGCCAAACTGGTTGAAGACGCGCTGCTTCACTTCGACGGACAACGCTACCGGCTCATCGCCTGGTGTATCATGCCCAACCACGTGCATGCGATGATCGAGACCTTCGAGGGCTGGGGGTTGGATAGCATTCTTCATTCCTGGAAGTCTTTTACTGCGCATCGCGCCAACGAACTCTTGGGCCGGTCCGGCGAATTTTGGATGCGGGAATACTTCGACCGTTTTATCCGTGATGAACAGCATTATCAGAATGCGGTTGCTTATATCGAAAATAATCCGGTAAAGGCTCGGCTGGTCGCGGAGGCGGATGAATGGCGATGGAGCAGCGCATGGGGAGGTAGGAAAAGCGATGCCGGCGGGACGCCGGCGGTCCCGGATACCGGCGGGACGCCGGCGGTCCCGGATACCGGCGGGACGCCAGTGTTCCCAGGCTTTTGGCGCGGGGCGCAAGGCTTGGCCGAAGATGTGCGCTACTACGGCAAGTGGATGCGCGACGAGGCGGAGAAACGCATCGGCCATCTTTATCCCAAGATTGAGATCACTGCCGAGATGGCAAAGGAACGGCCGGACTTGAAGCCGCTGGTGGGCAAGAAGCTGACTGTGATTGCCTGGCTCTGGGCGCGCACCGTAAAAAGCCCGAACCCAGCCTTCGCGCATGTGGATGTGCCGCTGGCTTCCACTTTCATGCTCTCCACCAAGCCGGGCAAGGAAGCGTATGTCGAGCCGGTGATTCTGGGAACGCCGGGAACGCAGGCCTCCGGCCTGCAAAATGCAAACGCAGACGAGAGAAATGCAGACGGGACGTCTGCGCTCCCAGGTTATCGCTTCACCGTGAAGGTGGGCAAGCCGAAGGATGTTGAGGCGGCGAAAAATGGAACCAAACTGGCGCGTGCAAATTTTCGTTGCATAATGTCGGGAACTCCAATCTCTGGCGACTATATTAAGGCCGAGGGTAAAGCTAAGCGCATGGGCGCGCGCTTGATGGCGATTGTGGCCGAGGGTGATCGCGGGCGAGTCTATCTTTCCCCGACGCCCGAGCATGAGGAAGTTGCGCAAAAAGCGAAACCAACTTGGCGGCCCGAAGGCGAGATTGCGACCCGAATGACGGGTGGTAACTGTACGCCATACGGACTTACGTCGTGGGGCGACCTCTTCACCCCCCGCCAACTTGTGGCGCTGACGACCTTCTCTGATTTGGTGCAGGAAGCGCGCGAGCAGGTGAAGCGCGATGCCATTGCAGCCGGGTTGCCCGATGATGGCGTAGGGCTAAACGATGGTGGTGTTGGAGCAAAAACTTACGCGGAGGCTGTGGGGGTGTATTTGGGGTTTGTAGTAGACAAATGTAGTGATTATTGGTCGGCGATTTGCAGTTGGCATACCTCAGGCGAAAAAATGCGAAATACATTTGGTCGTCAAGCTATTCCAATGGTGTGGGACTACACCGAAGCCAATCCGCTTTGTGACTCGACAGGGAATTTCATGGCGATGGTTGATTGGACTTGGAAAGCTGCTGAAACGACTCCGGCACAAACGCGCGGATACTCACAACAAGCTGATGCCTCAATTCAGCTCTTGAGTAAGGATAGAATCGTTTCCACTGACCCACCATATTACGACAACATTGGCTACGCCGACCTTTCGGATTTTTTCTATGTTTGGCTTCGTCGTTCGCTACAACCACTTTTCCAAGAGCTTTTTGCCACGGTGGCCGTTCCCAAAGCTGAAGAACTAGTCGCGACACCCTATCGTCACGGTAGCAAGGAAAAAGCGGAAAGCTTCTTTCTTGATGGTATGACGCAAGCAATGCATCGCCTCGCTGAGCAAGCGCATCCGCAATTTCCGGTTACCATTTACTATGCTTTCAAGCAATCTGAAACCGAAAGCGCAGAAGGTACCTCCAGCACAGGTTGGGAAACATTCCTGGACGCGGTGATCCGTGCCGGCTTTGCTGTCAGTGGCACTTGGCCGATGCGCACGGAACTGAGCAACCGCATGATTGGCTCAGGCACCAACGCCCTCGCCTCCAGCATAGTCCTCGTCTGCCGCAAGCGCGCGGAAAATGCTACTACCGCCACACGGCGCGAGTTTCTTACTGCACTTAAGAACGAATTGCCCGAAGCGCTTCGGCGACTGCAAGGTCTGAGGAAGTCGCCGGGAACACCGGCGTCTCGCCGGAATGCAGAGGCGACCGGGACGGTCGCGATCCCGGCGGTCTCGGGTATTGCGCCGGTGGATCTCGCGCAAGCCGCCATCGGACCCGGCATGGCCGTCTACACCCGCTACGCCAAAGTGCTCGATGCCGAAGGCAAGCCACTGACGGTGCGTGAGGCGCTGGCGCTCATCAATCAAACGCTCGACGAAGTTCTCGCCGAGCAGGAAGGCGATTTCGATGCGGACAGCCGCTTTGCCCTCGCCTGGTTCGAACAATCGGGCTTCGATGAAGGCGAATTCGGTGTGGCCGACGTGCTGGCGCGTGCCAAGAACACCAGCGTCGCCGGCATGGCCGAGGCGGGAATTCTCAAATCGAGCCGCGGCAAAGTGCGGCTGCTCAAGCCGAGCGAGTTGCCCACTAATTGGGATCCGGCAAACGACGCGCGCCTGACGGCGTGGGAAATGGTGCATCAACTCATTCGCTCACTTGAATCCGGAGGCGAAGGCGCAGCCGCAGTGCTGGCAGCGAGGCTGGGCGGCAAAGCCGAGGTCGCGCGCGAGCTGGCTTACCGCCTTTACACCATTTGCGAGCGCAAGAAGCGCGCTGCGGAGGCGTTGTCGTACAACGCGCTGGTGCAAAGCTGGCCGGAGATTATGCGGCTGGCGCGCGATGGCGGTAAACCACAGGCGGAGCAAACAAGTATTTTTGGCAAAGATTAGGCTGGCGGAATGAAATGCGGCCGGGGCCGGAGAGATTTTAAAGTTCCGAACGCCAGAGTTAGCCCACAACTTTTAGTTCGGTTGTTTCTTCGGTTTGTAGGGTAACTTGAGTTGCTTGATTTCATGCTCGATTTGTTCATACTCCGGATCCTTGTGTACCAGAGTAGCCTGTTTGAATTTTGCCAATCCGGCAATGCAACAGTCGGCAAATGACATGGTCTTTGTCGCTTTGATTTCACCGACGACCTTGGTGATCTGGCTGTCGACAGGTTCTTGTATGAGCATGAGATCGTCGATCAGCCGCAAGCGTTCCGTCGCAACCTCTTTTCCCTGTTGCTGCCAGGTAACATAGAACACCTCGATGCAACTGACCGTGGAAATGTAAAGCACGGCTTCGTCATCAAGCGCTTTCTGCAGCAAGCTTTCCACTTCATTCGAGCCCTCTTCGTCTTCGATAAAGCTCAGGAGGGCAGAAGTATCTAAAACGTATTGGTTCACAATAAGGCTTCCTTTTCCCGTTCTGCCAGGAGAGCGGCAACCAGATCGCCGTTGCCCGATCCTTTGAGTTTCTGCATGGCGGCAAGGGCTTTTTGCCGTTTCAATGCCCTTTCAACGGATTGCGCATTTTCGAATTTCACGGTTAAACGTGTTTCCGGCGGCAGTTGCAGAGTTTGCAGCAGGTTCTGCAGCTCCGAAAGTGTGAGGTTTTCAATCGTTGACATGTCTTTATCTCCTGTTTCAAAGTGGCTGCGACGGAGTGGCGGCAGAAAGATAGCAAGGATTCTTGTCATGAGCAATTGCAATTTCAATGTATCTGGGAAACAACCTCTGGGAGTTGATTAATGGCCATCACCAACAACGAACGCGTCGGCAAAGCGCTGGAAGCGCTGCGCCAGGGACTCAGCCCATTTATCGAACGCGAAATGAAAACGCTTTCCGATGAGGAAGCGCGCGGCTTGGTCACCCGGCTCGCGGCCGATGATCGGTTGCTGCAGATGAACAAGCCGATAGCGCAGTGGGACGCAGCCGCGCTGCTCAAGCTGATGTGGGAAGGCTGGAACCTTGTCTTCCGCAAAACCCTGGGCTTTGCCGAGAGCAGCATCGTCAGCGAACTGCGCGAGCACCGCAAACGCTGGGCGCATCAAGAAGCCTTTTCCAGCGACGACGCGTACCGCATGCTTGATTCGACCGCCCGTTTGCTCACCGCCATCTCTGCGCCGCAAGCCGAGGAAATCGAAAAAATGAAGATGGAGCTTTTGCGTGTGCGCTTCGATGAGCAGGTACGCAGCGAGAAACGCAAAAGCGCCGGCACCGCCATCGAGAGCGCCGCCGTTGGGAATCTCAAACCCTGGCGGGAAGTCGTGAATCCCCACAAAGACGTGGCGAGCGGCAGGTATCAACAGGCGGAGTTTGCCGCGGACCTCTGGCAAGTGCACCTCGGCGAAGGCACCGATGAATATCGCGATCCCGCTGAGTTTTTCCGCCGCACGTTCATCACCGACAGCTTGAAACATCTGCTCATCGGCGCGGTGCAGCGGCTGGCATCAAATGGCGGCGATCCGGTGGTGCAGCTCCAAACCAATTTTGGCGGCGGCAAGACTCACTCCATGCTGGCGCTTTACCATCTTTTCTCCGGTGCTGGCACCGGTGAATTGGCCGGCATTGATGCCATCATGAACGACGCGGGCGTTTCAAAATTGCCTCCGGTCAAACGCGTCGTCTTGGTCGGCAACAAAATCTCGCCGGGCAATCCCGTGACCAAGCCCGATGGCACCGTGGTGCGAACGCTTTGGGGCGAGCTGGCGTGGCAGCTTGGCGGCAAAAAAGCTTTTGCGCGCATTCAGGCCGACGACGAGAAGGCCACCAGTCCGGGCGATGTGTTGCGCGAGTTGATGAATGAGTATGGCCCGTGTTTGATCCTGATTGACGAGTGGGTTGCCTACGCCCGGCAGCTTCATGATGACGTCGATCTGCCGGGTGGGAGCTTTGAAACGCATTTCACTTTTGCGCAGGCGCTCACGGAATCGGCAAAGCTCGCCAAGCAGTGCCTGTTGGTCATCAGCTTGCCGGCTTCTGACAGCACCGGATCACCG
>SZPB01000229.1 GCA_030263535.1 Cytophagia bacterium CHB2 | reverse complement strand
ATACTTTTTTGTTTGGAGGCGAGATCATAGCGCCAGACGTTGAGCTTCCCGTCCTCAGAACGCTGAAAATAGGTAAAGGCTTTGCCATCGGGCGTCCATTGCACGGCGCTCGGCAAGCTGCCGCTCAACTCGCGGCCGCCGTAAATGGCCTCGACCGTGAGCTGTTTTTGCGCGTACGCCGGAGCGAACACGAACAACCCGGCAAGCAGCGCCACCTGCCAAAATGATTGCAATACTTTGGAATGAGACACGGTCTACCTCCTCGCGATTAGACGGTGAATTGGGAGCCTTAAAAAAAAGCCTGATGAAATTGCCGCAAAGAAGTGAGAAAGTCAAGATTGAAAAATCGAAAGTTCAAATTAGCCCAGTGTAACGGTAAGAGTGTATTCTTCCTGCCTTCAGCAGGCGTCTTGCGGCGATTCGGATACTGCGCTGAATACGTGAGGACATTTCAATGGAACGGCTCTCACTCACCGGAGCCGCACAGAATTTGACATTCTCGCGCGAATTTCTATCTTCCCCACCGGTTAAGACTTGTGCCGCTACAAAGCGACAGGCTAAACACAAACGATCACCGCAGAACAGGAAATTCCATTTGAACCTTATTGCATTTCAAGGCGAAACCGGCGCCTATAGCGAGCAAGCCGCGCGCGCTTTTTTTGGCAACGGCTGCCAGGTGTTGCCGTGCCGGACGTTTCATGAAGCATTTGTTGCGGCGGCGGAGGCGCGCGCGCAGGCAGCCGTGATTCCAATCGAGAATTCGCTGGCGGGCAGCGTGCATCAAAACTATGATTTGCTGCTGCAACATCATCTGCACATTACCGGCGAGGTGATTTTGCGCATCAGCCATCATGTCATGGCATTGCCGGGCGTGAGCTGGGAGCAAGTCCAGCGCGTGTATTCGCATCCGCAGGCGCTGGAACAATGCCGCGAATTTCTGCATCAGCGCAGCGAACTTGAAACCATTCCGGCGTATGACACAGCCGGCAGCGCCAAGCTGATTGTCAAAAACGGGTGGCGTGAGGCGGCTGCGATTGCCAGCGCACAAGCCGCCGGGCATTACGGGTTGACCATCTTGCATAGCAATGTCGAAAGCAATCACCAAAATTACACGCGCTTTTTAATTTTAAAAAAAGACGCAGCCTCGGTGACCGAAGGCAAAACCTCCATTGTTTTTTCAACGCAACATATTCCGGGAGCTTTATTCAAAACATTGGCCGTGTTTGCCCTGCGCGACATCAATTTATTGAAAATCGAATCGCGCCCGCAGCACGGCAGCCCGTGGCAGTATATTTTTTATCTTGATTTCGAGGGCACGCCCAGCCAAAATCATTGCCGCAAGGCATTGGAACATCTCGGCGAGATTACGGCATTCGTGCGCGTGCTGGGCGCATATGAGAAAGGCAGGGTCATTGAATAGGAAAGAGGCGCGCGGCTCTTGATCGTCGCATGTCTTTCACGAAGACGCAGGAATGCCGGGTTGCAGCCCTAAACACTCCTCGCAGCGCAACGGCCGGCAGAACAATTTCTGCAAATGCAACATGCCTTGCTGGCATTTGGCGGAAGCCGAGAGTTCTTTCGCCAGCGGATAAACGCGGCGGAGCTGCTGTTGCATGGCCTGGGTGGCGCGATTTTCCTGCAGCTTGGGCAAATGCGCATAAACCTCCTGCGCTTGATTTTGCAAAATCGCATTGCCGGCTTCGCGATAATACAGCCAGAGCGCCGGCAGAATCAAATTGACCAAAATATCGCGGCTGCGATCGCGTCCCACCAAATCGCCGGGCGCTGCCGGCTGCGGATTATCACGGCCGCGCAAATGGTAATGCGTTTGCCAAAAGCCTTGCGCGGGGCAAAGAAAAAAACTCACCAACTCTTGCGCCAGCTTCCTGCCGCGTTTGCCCGGCGCCTGTAACAGCCGTGACAAATGTTCGAGAATGCCGTGGCGGTAAAACTTCAAAATAATCGCGCACAAACCGGCCAGCCGCCGCGTCGGGAAATTTTGCGGTCGCAATTGAAAAAAACGCCAGCTCTCCACCGGCAACGGCCGGATTTGCAGGCTATGCCGCAGCGGCTCCCAGATGCGCCGCCGCGCCGACACGAACGCGGCGATTTCGGCGTCATGCGGCTCGTCTGTTTCCGCCCGGTGTGCCAGGAAACCGGCCGCGCCAAGTATCAGCGCTTCAACAAACTCACCGGCATCAAGGGCGCGGCGGCTGCGCAATTCCGCAAAGATCAAATCAATCGGCAACAACGCCGCCAGGCGGCGGAACGGCTCCTGATTTTTATCATATCCCAAAGCTTCGGCGATGCCGCGATAAACCGCTTGATCCCACGAACCGCTTCGCATCTGTTCGGCAAACGCCAATGCCTTTGCTTCAAAACGCAATTGCCCGGCATGACGCACCGTTGCCAGAATTTTCTCCGGCGCCGTGCGGCTCAACGGGCAATCGAGCAAAACCAATTCTTGTTGCACAGGGGATTGCAGCACAGAGGCGGGTAACAAGAGTTGCGGCACGGGCAGGCCGTTTTCGCGCACGATATCGCAAGCAACTGCTTCGGCATTGTTTGCAGGAAGGGCGACATGCAAAACCACGCCGTTGTAAGCCGGGTCGCGATCATGGCCGTGCGCCACCCAATCGCGCGCGTCGAGATGCAATTCGACTTCGCCATGCAAAATTCTATCACCCAGGCGCAACGTTGCGCCCAAGAAGTCCGGGCCGGCATCATGATTGTGCCGTCCCGGATTTACCACGGTGACCATCTCTCCGCTCGTCGTCCGCAGCCATTCTTGCGGAATGCGCTGCAGCCGCCACAGATCGTGCAACGTTGCTTCAGAGAAAATTGTTGAAGAAGCCATAGCGCCCCCGGTCACTTCTGGTTAAAACCACGGCGCGGTCAAACTGGTTGTGCCGCGCCGGCTAGCTGCAATCCGCAATCATCAAACCACAATCTACAATCTCACCAGGCATACCGTTGCCCGCGAATTTGCCGCGGCGGTTTAATCACGTGCATGCGCTTGAGTTTGCCGACTTGTTCGATGCGGCGTTCGGCGAGACGATCGGAAGCCACGTTGGTCGGCACGCGTTCTTTTTTGGCAATGGAAAAAATATCGTGCAGGATGTAGTAAATATCTTCCGCCTGCTTCAGCGCTTTTTCGCGATTGTAACCTTCGATTTCATTTGCCACATTGATCAAGCCGCCGGCGTTGATGACGTAATCCGGCGCATAGAGAATATTCTTTTCCATCAGAATGCTGCCGTGGCGCTTTTCGTCGGCAAGCTGGTTGTTCGCCCCACCGGCAACAATGCGAAACTTAAAACGGGGAATGGTTTCCTCATTGATAATCGCGCCGAGCGCGCACGGCGCAAAAATGTCGGCGTCGACGTCATAAATTTTTTCCGGCTCAACCGCCGTCACGCCGAATTCATCCACCACTTTTTGCACGCGGCCCGGCTTGATATCCGTGATAAAAACCTTTGCGCCTTCTTTCGTCAAAAACTCCGCGAGAAAATACCCGACATGGCCCGCGCCCTGAATCGCCACCTTGCGGCCGCGCAAGGAGGGGGTGCCGAACAGCTCCTCCGCGCTGGCTTTGATGCCGTAATACACCCCACGCGCCGTCACCGGCGAGGGATCGCCGCTGCCGCCCAGCGCTTCTGAAATGCCGGTGACCCATTGCGTCTCCATGCGCACCCACTCCATGTCATGCACGTCGGTGCCCACATCTTCCGCTGTGATGTAGCGGCCGGCAAGTCCTTCGACAAAACGCCCGAATGCGCGGAAACACATTTCATCCTTGTCCGTGGCAGAGTCGCCGATGATGACGGCCTTGCCGCCGCCGAGATTCAAGCCCGCGGCTGCAGCTTTGTACGTCATGCCGCGTGACAGCCGCAACACATCATACAAGGCTTCTTCTTCGGTTTTGTAAGGCCACATGCGCGCGCCGCCTAATGACGGCCCGAGCGTCGTGTCATGAATAGCAATAATGGCCTTCAAACCCGAGTCGCGATCATGGCAGAACACCACTTCTTCGTGATTGTGTTCGGCCATACCTTCAAAAATTTTCATAGCCATCCACCTTTAGCTGGTTAAACCTCCCTGCGAGATTTGATGCAGTGTATAAAATATTTCATCAAAGGTCAAGCGAGGGATTCTCCGCCCAAACGGTTCATTGCGGCGTTGCGGGAAACAGTATTTTTCTTTTGCGCCGCATGAACTTCTATGCTATCTTTCGCCAATTTTGTTCTATACCCGACAACCTGCGGTGCCAAGTTAAGGGTTTGGGAGAAAGCAAAAGCCCCGACGGGGCAGCATATGAAAGCTTGGGGCAACGCCCCAAGATAAAGTTCAACCCAAACTCGGAGCGCCAACGGCGCGAGATAGAATGGGGCGAGGTCGCATACGTAATTTCATTTCGCCCTGACAGGGCTATAAAACTGGGCGAATTCTTGTTTCCCAGGACGTTGCCCCTTGCTATCACATTTGTCCCCTTCTGGGACTGGCGCTTTTTGTTTGCTTGACACATATACCCTGCAACCTATTCCCTATAACCAAGCCCATGGCCCCGGCCTCTTCCTCTCCGCCTCCATTCGTTGCCGTGCTCGACAGCATTCGCAGCATGCACAATGTCGGTTCGATTTTTCGCGCTGCCGACGGCGCGGGTGTGAGCAAGCTTTATCTCTGCGGCATGACGGCCACGCCGCCGCGGCCGGAAATTCGCAAAGCAGCGCTGGGCGCAGAAGAAAGCGTGGCGTGGGAATATTTTGTCTCAATAAAAGAGGCGCTGCTCGCGCTCAAGCAAGCAGGCTACGCTTTAATTGCGTTAGAAAACTCTCCAACAAGCCAGGATTATCGCGTATTCGACTATAAATTTCCTTTGGCATTGATCATCGGCCACGAATACGAAGGCATCTCTACGGAGATTTTGACGGGATGCGACGGCGTCATCTCGTTGCCCATGCGCGGCCAGAAAGACTCGCTCAACGTTGCGGTGGCGTTTGGCATCGCGGCGTATGAGATTGCAAAGTATCTCGATTCGAAATAAACACCAAAAAACGCATTCAGTTGATTTCTCGAGCGCTGCCGGAATTTGCTTCAGAGGTTTCGTTTGCATTGACGGTATTCATGTGCGTAAGCCCTGTGGCGCTTTTCACCGTCGCTGCCTCCCGCTTCTTCCGCAGCCGCCCCTCTCTCCGCAATAAATCATCCTTGTAGATCATCCAATTCTTCTGCCGCTGCAATTCTTCCACTAAAGAAATGGCGTGCAGGGCGCGATGCACGATCGCCAGCGCAGCGCGTTGATCGCGTTGCCGATGCTCGAGATGCTTGGCAATTTCAATGAACGGCAACGGATGAAACGGCAGGAACTCGATCATGTGCTGCCAAATGCGATTCGCTTCTTCATAGCGGCGCTGGCTTTTGTAACAAAAGCCGAGCGCGAGGTAATCATCCAGCGCATCGTCCTCGCGGCGGCGTAGTGCCAGCTCTTCGAACAATTTGATGCTGGTGTCAAGCTCGCCGGCTTCGCGGTAAAGCTTGCCGATTTGGCGCAACTCCTCGCGCGAGCCGCTGAATTTGAACGGCGCTTGCACGATTTGGCCGATGCGAACAAGAAGAGCGGCCGTGGTCACAATGTCCTGCCGGTTGTGCGCCAGCACTTCGGCAAGCTGCTCCGTTTTGCCATAGCGCACAAAATCAAAATAAATCTGCGGAATCAGCGCGCTGGGCACATCTTCCGCGCGCTGAATGCCGAGAATGCGATGTTCGAGATTGCCGAGCGAACAATCTTGCAGCCGCGCTTTCCACAGACGGCGGCTGGCGTGCAGCACATCAAAATGCGGCAGGCTGGCCAAATCGATGCGAATGCGATTCAAAACTGTGCGCGTGAGCAAAAGCGGAATGTCGAAGCTTTTGCCGTTGAAGGAGATTAAACCGCGGCTCTGCGCGACGTGGCGCTGCAAAGCCGTAAGCATCGCGCTCTCTTCATGCGGCTGACGCAAAAAATATTGCCGCACAACGAAGCTGTCGCTTTCAAAATATCCCAAACCCACGAGAAACGCGAGTGTGCCCGCCCCGCCGGCAAGTCCGGTGGTTTCGGTATCGACAATCAAGGTTTGCGCCAGCGCTACCTCGTTGAGTTGTTCGTCTTTGGCGGCAATGCTCAACACCGCTCCGGATAAGTCCAGCAAATCGGCGAGCCGGGTTGAGCCGTAGGGTTCATGCAGCGCATGGCGCCGCTCGACCACAAAGCAGCCGTCCTGCTCGAATCCGCCCAAAAGCTGTTGCAAGCGATCGAGGCGCGGTTTCGGCATGCCGGTTTTGAGGGGACGCGGCACACGTTCGAGTTCGCGCAGCTTATCTTTGATGTTCATTTGAGTTGCTTTTTGTAAAGCTCGCGCAGGCGCAGAAAAACGGCTTCATAACGCCCGCTTTGAAAATCGGGAAAGCTCCAGGGCAGCGGGGTAAAATGTCCTTTGGCGTAATGCAGCGTCATATCGGCCCACACGCCATCGCTCAAGTAGATTTTGTAGCCGTGATATTTCCCTGAGGCCAGAACGAATTTGTCGGTGTCGAGATAGCCGGGATCGAGATTGACGGCGCGTTTGCCAGCACGGGCAAACAATTGCTCCACCTGGTTTGTTTTTATCTTGATGGAGGCCAGCGCCTGTGGTGAAATGAGTTGCGCAAACGAGTAAAAAAGCCGGTAAAGAGGAGCACCCATCTCAGTCATGTAATAATCGGTGAGATCGAAAAGAAAGCGCGAACTCTGATAATCGATCTCGCCGAACGCCTGCACCAATTCGTCCCGTGTTTCCGCCAAAAATTCCTCCCGCGAAAACAGTGCAGCAACAATGAGTTTAACGGGTGTAGGTTCATGCGCCTGTGACATGCCGAAAAATAGACGTTGCCGTGCGTGAAAGCAAGGGCTTTTTCCTGAAGCAAAGCAATGTCAGATATTTGCGGCGCTGAGAATCAAGAGTCAAATGTTTTTTTATCTTGCTCAAACCATGAAATGAACGCAAGTTGATTCTTACGTAGCGCCTATTCGCGTGTATTCACGGTTCAAAAATGGGCAAATTACTCAAGCGGCGAATCCCAGTGCATTTATTCCTACGAGATGGCTTAAAATTTTTGTGAATTCAATTTTTCGGGCTTGCATGAAAGTGGCTGAATTTCTACATTCGCCCCACTTTATTCCTTTTTACGGTGGAGCAACGTTAGCATGACCCCGGCGTGCGCCGAAGCAGGAAGCAGAAGCAAGCGTTCACGGGCCTTCACCCTTAATCATTCAGATTCAAGACGAGGACATGAGGTTTGATGACCAGGAGAAAAATCGTTTATCGCTACGGGAGTGTTTTTGCGCTTATGTTGAGCATGTTGTCGCCAGCGCTCATTGCCAAACCGGGCGTGGATACGCTGGCGCATGTGCAAAATGTCGTTCGCCATTTCGATGCATATGCAATGCAAGCCTTGCAGGAAGCCAATATCCCCGGCGCCGCCATTGCCATCGTTAAGGGAAACGACATCGTTTATTTGAAAGGTTTCGGTGTTCGCCAAATCGGGAAACCGGAAAAGATCGATGCGCATACCGCGTTTCGCATCGCCTCGGTCTCAAAAGGCTTTGCCTCCATTCTCACCGCGCTGTTTGTCGAAGACGGCAAGCTGAGTTGGAATGATCCTGTCATCAAATTTCTGCCAAAATTTTCTTTGCGTGACGCGGGAAATACACGCGCCCTCACCCTCAAGCATTTGTTGAATCACACCACCGGGTTGCCGCCGCATGCCTTCGATAACTTAATTGAAGCGCAAGAGCCTCTGCCCACGATTATCAAGCGCCTGAAAGAACTCCGCCTGGGTTGCCGCGTGGGCGAATGCTACAGTTACCAAAACGTGATGTACGGCCTCATCGGTGAAATCCTGCGCGAAGCCACCGGTTACACTTATGAACATCTCGTGGTGACGCGCCTGCTCGTGCCGCTGGAGATGTATGACGCTTCGCTGAGCTGGGAAGAAATGGTGGCCAACCCCAATCATGCCTCGCCGCATGTGCGCCGCCGCGGCGGCTGGCAGGCAGTTCAGATCAGGCCCACGTATTACTCGGTGCCCGCGGCCGCGGGCATCAATGCGAGCATCACGGACATGGCAAAATGGCTGCGCGCGCTGCTCGGTGAACGGCCGGAGGTGATCCCCCCGTCTGTCATCAAACAAGTCTCGCAGCCGCAGGTGCGCACACCGCGCGAGCGGCGGCGGCCGCATTGGAACGGGCATATTCGCAACGCGCATTACGGCATGGGTTGGCGCATTTTCGATTACGCCGGCAACAAGCTGGTCTTTCACAGCGGCGGCTTGCGCGGTTACGTGGCGCAAATCGCCATTTTGCCGCAACACAATGTCGGCATTGTCATTTTGATGAATAGCAGCGCCAGCAACGGCCTGATGCCGTTGTTTCTTGACATGTATCTGGGTTTGAAAAGCCTAACTCCCGAACAGGAATCGACCTTCGATGAGAGCGATCTTAATTGAAGTCTGTATGCTTTTGATGTTGCATGCTGCGGCAAAAGCTGCGGGCACTGCGGATAGCAGCCGGGTAGCGCAAATGCTGAATGATTTTCATCAAGCGGCGGCGCAAGCGGAGGGCAAACGTTATTTCGATCACTTCGCGGCGGAAGCGATTTTTCTTGGCACCGATGCTGCCGAGCGCTGGACGCTCGCCGAGTTCAAGGCATTTGCCCAGCCTTATTTCGAGCAAGGCAAGGGCTGGACATATCTGGTGAAATCCCGGCATGTTTACTTTTCTCAGGATCAAAACGTTGCCTGGTTTGATGAAATGCTGGAGAATGAAAGCTACGGCGTTTGTCGCGGCAGCGGTGTGTTGCTCAAGATTGACGGGATCTGGAAGATCGCGCAATACAATTTGTCGATTCCAATCCCGAACGCCCTGGCCAGGCAGGTGGTGGGGATGATTAAAAACAAATAGTGATTATGCTCGTGAGCCAATCGGCGCGCCCAATTTGGGCTTGCTCTTTGATGAAATTTGTGTTAAGCTGTTTTGGCGACAGGTTCAAGCTGTCAGTAGCATGTTGGAAAATAAATGAAACAGGAGGCGAGAATGGCCAGCGCTCTTGTGAATCTTACTTATGAAGTTGAGTTGAAAAAAGGAGAAGTTTTTTCATTCCCCGAGGAAGCTGCAAAACAGCTCAAACCGGGCAAGTGGCTAATCAGTATTCGTCCGGCGCAAAAAGAAATGGAGTCGCGTCTGCCGCGGCGGCGGCATCGTGCGTTTTTAAACAGCTATGCCGACGCAGACGAGGGGTTGTACGATGACTATCCGAAGCGGTGAGTTTTGAGTTGCAAATATCCCATTTACTGATCAAAGCACCTCGAAAAAACGGCCGGTCCTTGTGCTTTGGCTCGATGGTTCAGATGCAGTTGTGGCAGCCGTGACTTCCGCCTCTCCTCGCAGCCAAACCGATGTTCCCCTCCAAGAATGGCAAAAGGCAGGATTGCGCCTGCCTTCCGTCGTTCGATTGTCAAGGTTAGACTGCTTGGAGCAAACTCTCCTAATTGCACGACTAGGCGTTCTCACGAAAACAGATGCCAGTACTTTAAAGAGAGTCTGGTCTCGCCATATCACGCCTCAATTTTAGATCAATGTTTTCATTCAAGCCTCAGTGCCAGTTCTAAACACCACTCAGTCACATGACGGGCATTCAATCTCCTCTCAAAGCCGCGGGCATTCGCTGGGATATTTCAGATTTGTATGCCGGCGCAGATGATTCCCGTCTCGCGGCCGATCTCGAACGCGCGTTGCAAAACGCCAATGCGTTTCATCAGCGTTATTACGGCAAAATTGTCGGCGGTGACTTGGATGCAGCAGCGTTGCATCAGGCCATTATCGAGCTAGAAGAAGTTTATGCCGTCATCATGCGCGCGGAGTCGTATGCCTATCTGGCCTTCTCCGCTGACACGGCCGCGGATGCCTTCACCGCGCTTTATGGCAAATGCCAGGAAGTGATGGCGCGCGTGCAGAATGCGGTTTTGTTCTTCGAATTGGAATTACAACAACTCGCTTCTGAAAAGTTTGACGCACGCGTCGCGAGTCCTGCGCTTGATTCCTACCGGCATTACCTTACCGGCGTGCGCTTGTTCCAGCCCTACACACTTTCTGAAAAAGAAGAACAAGTCATCAACAAAAAAGATCTCTCCGGCAAGAGCGCCTTTATTAATTTTTTTACCGAATATACTGCTTCCTTCACTTGGCAGCTTGAGATCGAGGGCGAGTTAAAAACGCTGACCGCGGAAGAGATGCGCCATTTGCTGCGGCATCCTAACCCCAAATTGCGTGAGACCGCCAAACGCGCGTATGACGGCCGTTACGGCGAAAATGCCATCATCTTCAACAATGTGTTCAATGCCATCGTCAAAGATCACGCGCTGGAAATGGAGATGCGCGGCTACGACAGCCCGATCGCGCCGGCGCATCTACGCAATCGCATCGCGCCTGAGATCATCGAAAC
>SZPB01000228.1 GCA_030263535.1 Cytophagia bacterium CHB2 | reverse complement strand
AACTCCGGCAGGATCGGTTTGTCGCTGAACGAGACGGCCTGCCGCTTACCCTCGTCGAAGGCGACATGGCTGATCTCTCGATCTTTGACAACGAAAGTTTCGATCTCATCGTGCATCCGTGTTCGAATATGTTCGTTCCCGAGGTGCTGCCGGTTTGGCGCGAGGCTTTTCGGGTGCTGCGCCGCGGCGGCGCGCTGCTCTCCGGTTTCGTCAATCCCATCTTTTATATTTTTGATCAAGATCTTCAATTTGAACAAGAAATCCTGCAAGTCAAGAACACGATACCCTATTCCGATTTGACCGGCGAAAGCGAAGAAGATCGACAACGCTATCTTGCGAAGGGCGAGCCGCTCGAATTCGGCCATAGCCTGGATGATCAAATTGGCGGGCAGTTGAAAGCCGGTTTTGTAATCACTGATTTCTTCGAAGACAAATGGGAGGCCTGGTTGCTCTCGAAGTATATTTCGACGTTTATCAATACCCGCGCGATTAAGCCTTAACTCACGGAGGAGCATCTGAAATACCTTACCACAAAATGCCGGCGTACACGCGGTTTTGCCGCCGCTGCTCTCATGCTCGCCCTCGCGCCGTGTCTGGTTCAGGCGCAAGAGCTTGATGACACCGAAAAAATGCTGCGTGATCTTTCTGAAGCGCCGGGTGTCTCTGGATACGAAGAACCGGCAGCGCAAGTGTTTATGAAATATCTCAAGCCACATGTCGATGAATTGCAACGCGACAATCTCGGCAGCGTGATTGGCGTTAAAAAGGGCACGGCAAACTCGCCGCGCGTGATGATCGATGCGCATCTCGATGAGATCGGCTTCATGGTCAAGCGCATCGATGAGAACGGCTTCGTCAAATTCTTTCCGCTGGGTTGGAATTTTTCGCAGCAACTGCTCGATCACCGCGTTATCATTCACACGCGCACAGGCGAGGTTCTGGGCGTGATCAACACCGGTCCGGATATTCAAGAAGACAAAATCATTCCCCGTGAGGAGATGTGGATCGACATCGGCGTGGCGAGCAAAGCTGAAGCCGAAGCGTTGGGCATCCAACCTGGCGACCCGGTGACGCACGAGAGCAAATTCGCGGTGATGGCGAATCGGAGATTTTTGCTGGGCAAAGCTTGGGACGATCGCATCGGCCTGGCGGTGATCATCGGGGTGATGCAAAATCTCGCAACAGAGAAACATCCCAACACCGTGTTCGCCACCGGCGCAGTGCAGGAGGAAAATACACTCGCCGGCGCCAAAACCGTGGTGGAAGCCGTGAAACCGGATATTGCCATTACACTCGACATCGATGTGACGAGTGATCTGCCCGCCAATACCAGCGAAGATTATGCGCAGCCCGTGCTCGGCAAGGGCGTGGTGATCATTCTGCACACCTATGAAATGTTGCCTCATGTAAAACTGCGGCATTGGGTGCAGAGTATTGCGGATGAGTTAAAAATTCCGTATCAATTCATGCTGGAAGAAGGCGGCGGTACCGATGCCGGGCCCATTCACAAATGGCATACCGGCGTACCGACGTTGGATTTGGTGATTTCACAACGCTACTATCATTCTGCCAACGGCATCATTCATCGCGATGACTACGAGAGCGCCGTAAAGCTGATTACGGAAGTGGTGAAGCGGTTGGATGGGAGGAGATTGGAGGAGTTGAGTTTTAAAGTAGCCAAATAGATTGGAAAAGCAAAATGGCAAAGAAAGCGAATATTACAGCTCAATTTCTTGTCACAGACTACGCTTGTTTACAAGAAAGAGTAAAGACGTTTGAAGAGATTAAATCTGCTCGCGTAAACTTTTTTCTTTTGATTGTTGGTGCTGTTGGCGCCGGTATATCAGCAGCAATGCAGGTGCAGGCTGTACGTGACAATGCACAAATTATTATTCTTTTGAGCACAATCACTTTGTTCTTACTGGGAATCGCCACGCTTCAGCACTCCGTAAATTATTCAGAGGCAATTGTTACCATCTTTAGAAGATCAGGAAGAATTCGAAGATGGTTTTTAAACGAAAATCCAAAGCTGGCTCCTTTTCTTGTATTCGAAGCAGCGGACAACAAACCACGATTCGACATAAATCTTAGTAATTTAATATGGCGTGGTGCCGAGCCGGTCATAATAGTCCTGAATTCAGTTTTGTTAACTGTAGCCCTGATAATGTTTTTTTGATTCAAGTTCCAGAAATATTTCAAAGCCCTATCATTATTAATCTATTGGTATTGATTATACTTATTTTGACGTTTAGTTATTTACAGCTATTTTTTGTTAGGTTGCGCATGCAAAGACGTCAGAGTAGTCAAGAAAAATTTAAAGAAGACGCCGATGTGATTCAAGGTGTCATCTTCCCGTACAACAAGAATGAGTATCGCAAGCTTGTTTCTGAATATTTTAAAAGTCAAGAGGCGAGTTAGATTGATGAAGAATTGATGAATAGCATATGAACCCTAATTCCCAGTTCTCCTACCCCCACGGCAACGTCCTCTACCGCAAGCTGCGCTATGAATTCCCGATGATGGTGGCTGGCGAAGGCGTTTATCTCTTTGATGCCAACGGCAAACGCTACATTGACGCCTCGGGCGGCGCGATTGTGTCGAACGTTGGTCACGGTAATCAGGTCATTGCAAATGCCATTGCACAACAAGCTGCTAAACTTGCGTACGTGAGCGGCCTGCAATTCACGCATGAGCCGGTGGAAGCGCTGGCGACCGCGCTGTGTGAAATTGCGCCGCCGGGATTGACCAGGGCTTTTTTTCTCTCCGGCGGCACCGAAGCAACCGAGGCCGCAATGAAGCTGGCGCGACAATATTGGATGGCCAAAGGCAAAAAATCAAAATACAAAATCATCAGCCGTTTGCCGAGCTATCACGGCAACACGTTTGGCTCGATGGGGGTCAGCGGCCGCCAGGCGTATCGCGTGCAATTTCAAAACATGTACGTCGATCATCCCAAAATTCCGCCGCCGATTTGTTATCGTTGTCCCTGGGGCAAAACGTTTCCGCAATGTGATTATGAATGCGCGAACGAGTTGGAGCTGGCAATTCAACAGGAGGGACCGGATACCGTTGCCGCGTTTTTGGCGGAGCCGGTGCTCGGCTCGACCGGCAGCGGCATGGTTCCGCCGGCGGAATATTATCCTCGCGTTGTGGAGATTTGCCGCAAATATGATCTGTTGTTCATCGCCGATGAAATTCTTTGCGGCATGGGCCGCACCGGCGATTGGTTTGCGATAACGGGCACGGGCGCAGCGCCGGACATTTTGCTTGCCGGGAAAGGCCTCACCGGCGGTTATGTTCCGCTTTCCGCCATGCTGGCGCGCGGCGAGTTGATCGAAGCCCTCTACAACAGCGGCGGTGATTTTTTGCACGCACAAACTTTTGCGCATCATCCCGTGGCATGCGCTGCCGGACTTGCAACCATTCGTTATCTGCAAGAACATCATCTCGTCGAGCGCTGCCGCGACATGGGGAATGTTCTTCATGCCGTTCTCAAACGTCTGGAAGATCATCCGTTTGTCGGCGAAATTCGCGGCAAAGGCTTGCTCGCTGGAATCGAATTAACGGCGAATAAAGCGACGCGCGCGCCATTCGCACGCAATCTAAAAGTCGTTGAGAAGATTGCCACTGAGGCATTGGCGCGCGGCTTGATCATCTGGACCAACGCCGGACATGTTGACGGTACAAATGGCGACGGCATTTTGCTCGCGCCGCCGTTTATTGTGACGCGGGAACAAATTGAGGAAATTGTGAATGTGCTGGAGCAGAGCATGAATGTGGTGGCCGCGAAAGTGCCCATCGGATGACAAGGGCGGCGGCCAGAAGAATGTTAAACTTCATCTGAGAGAGGAGAGTTTTCCATGGCTGCAAAAAAGCAGTTTAAAATCACCTATTCCACGCTCGGCGCGGATATGGAAAAGTTTCATCGCGAATTTGATCGCGCGCTGGACAAAGTGCGAGGACACTTTGGCGAATCGCATCCGCATTACATCAACAATCAAGCAGTCGCCGGCGCCGGGCAAACGTTTGCCAGCAAAAGTCCGGTGGACACGAGCATTGATTTGGCTTATTTCCGCGAGGGAACCTCGGACGAAGTCGATGCCGCCGTGCGCGCAGCCAAAGAGGCGTTCCCGAAATGGGCGGCAACCGATTACCAAAAGCGCGCAAAGATTGTTCAGAAGGCGGCTGCCCTTATTCGCAAAGACAAATTTACGCTGGCCGCAATCATGGCGTTTGAAGTCGGCAAAAACCGACTGGAATCCATGGGCGATGTGGAAGAGTCCGCCGACTTGCTGGATTATTATGCCAAGCAGTTGCTCGATGCCAAAGGCTTTTTAAAACCACTCGGTAAACTTTCACCCAAGGAGGATACGCGCTCGGTTTTGCGGCCTTATGGCGTCTGGGCGATGATTGCGCCGTTTAATTTTCCCCTGGCGCTGCCCACCGGCATGAGCGCCGGTGTTTTACTCGGCGGCAATACGCTGGTGTATAAATCGTCTGTTGATACGCCGTGGATCACCGGGCGTTTGGCGGAGATTTATATTGCTGCGGGCATGCCTCCCGGTGTTGTCAACTTTGTTGCGGGTGATCGCCACATGGGTAATATTCTGATAAGCCACCCTTTGCTCAATGGCATTGTCTTCACCGGATCAAAAGCTGTGGGCATGAAAATTTTTCAAGAGTTCAACCGGGACTATATCAAACCGGTGATTCTTGAGTTGGGCGGCAAGAACCCTGCGATCGTGATGCCCAGCGCGGATCTCGAGGTGGCGTCTGATGGTGTGATGAAGTCAGCGTTTGGATTGCAGGGGCAGAAATGCAGCGCCTGCTCACGCGTTTATGTTCACAAAAAAGTGAAAGACAAGTTTCTCGAGCTGCTCCTGCGGAAAACCGCGGCTATCAAAATTGGCGATCCCATTGAGCGCGACGTTTTTATGGGCCCGCTGGTCAACCAAAAGGCCTATGATAAATTTGCCGCAGCAGCGGAAGAAGCGCGGCGCGACGGAACGATTCTCACCGGCGGCGACCAATTGCGTGAGGGCAATTTTTCCAACGGCTACTTTGTTGAGCCGACCATTGTCGATGATTTGCCGCGTGATCATCGCATCTTCAAAGAGGAATTGTTTCTGCCATTTCTGGCGGTGGGCGAGATGGAATCCCTGGAAGAAGGCGTGCAATTGAGCAATAATGTAGAGTATGGCCTTACCGCCGGCATTTACACCAAGAACAAGAAGGAGCTGGCTTATTTCTTCGACAATATCGAAGCGGGCGTGACCTATGCCAATCGCCGCAGCGGCGCGACAACCGGCGCGTGGCCCGGCGTGAATTCCTTCTGCGGTTGGAAGGGTTCGGGCGGCAGCGGCAAGGGCGGATGCGGGCCGTATTATGTGCAGCAATTCATGCGCGAACAGAGCCGCACCATTCAGAAGTGATTGACAGAGGTTTTCTTGTTGCTCGTTGCTGTCTGTTGGTTTATCATGTCTGCCACGAGACATGATAAACCAGCGGCGGCGAGCAACGCTGGCAACATCTCTAACGAAGCGATAATGAGAGAGTCATGAGCATTTCCAACTCGAAAGTCATGTCGATGTCGGAAGCCGTCATGAAAAACGTGCATGATGGTGATACGATTGCGATCGAAGGCTTTACCCATCTCATCTGTTTTGCCGCCGGGCATGAGATCATCCGGCAACGCCGGCAGAATCTCACGGTATGCCGCCTGACGCCGGATTTGATTTATGATCAGATGATTGCGGCAGGCTGCGTAGGAAAAATGATTTTTTCCTGGGCCGGCAACCCCGGCGTTGGGCCATTGCATGCGCTGCGCCGCGCGGTGGAGAAAGGCAAGCCGCATCCAATCGAGCTGGAGGAATATTCACACTTCGGCATGGCGCAACGCTTCGTGGCGGGCGCGGCCAAGCTGCCGTTTATGCCGTTGCGCAGTTATAAAGGCACCGACTTGCCGATCGTCAATCCCTTGATTCGAACGGTAACCTGCCCGTATACCGGCGAAGTGCTTTACGTCGTGCCTGCGCTCAATCCCGATGTGGCGATTGTGCATGCGCAACGCGCCGATGCGCAAGGCAACACGCAAATTTGGGGTCTATACGGCGTGCAAAAAGAAGCAGCATTTGCCGCGCGGCGAGTGATTGTTGTTGTGGAAGAACTGGTGGATGAAAACGTTATTCGCCAGGATCCGAACCGCACGGTGATTCCCGGCATGATCGTGAACGCTGTGGTCGTCGAACCGTTCGGCGCGCACCCGAGCTTTGCGCAGGGCTACTATGATCGCGATAATGATGCCTATATTGCTTGGGATGATATTTCGAAAGACGAGCAAAAAATGGCGGATTATCTCAACGAGTGGATTTATGATTTGCCCGATCGCGCCGCCTATTGGCAGAAGCTCGGCCCGGAGGTGCATAAGCGCTTGACGGTGCAACAACGCATGAGCGGGGAAGTGAATTATGGATTCTGAGAGAATGGATGAGATATGAATGTTATGAAATCGCGATCAGGTACGCATATTTTAAGAACAGCGATGACAGTTCCGCTGCCGATTGACGCCGTTTTTTCATTTTTTTCGGAGGCCGCCAACCTCGGCCGCATCACCCCGCCGGAGATGCTTTTTCGCATTCTGACGCCGGGGCCGATCGTGATCCAAGCCGGCACATTGATCGATTATGAAATCCGGCTCTTCGGCATTCCCATGCGCTGGCAAACATTAATTTCGCGTTGGAACCCTCCGCATGAATTTGTTGATGAGCAATTGCGCGGGCCTTACGCGTTGTGGATTCATACCCACCGTTTTCGCGAAATTGCCGAAGGCACGGCCATTGAAGATGAAGTGCAGTATCGTTTGCCGTTTCGGCCGTTTGGTGAATTGGCATACCCGTTCATCAAGCGGCAACTTGATCGTATTTTCCGTTACCGGCAAAAAGCGGTAGTGGAGATTTTATTGAGCAAGAACCGGCAAGACAAAATGCCGGCGTGAGCAGCGTGTTCTGCTCCCGCGGGTTTGCCGAAAGTTTGGTAGGCTTTGTATCAATTGAACTCACGTGACAACGGCGAGTTTACAGAGATTGCTCAATCAAGGCTACGTTTTTTGTGAACTGATGTTTGGCCTGCGGATCTTCTCCCCGCCTCTGTAAGAGATACAGCCCGGCGTGATATGCCACAAAAGCCAGGGCGATCCCCGCGATCGGATCAAGAGCATGATGATAGCCGAGATACACGGTCGCTAACGCCACGCCCAAAGCCAGCGGAATTAAAACATAACTTATCCGGCGGTTATACCGCCATGCGACCAGCGCCCAGGCCATGGCGCCGGAAACATGCGTCGATGGAAAGCAACCGCCGGCAATCGCGCCTTGCGATTGCAACTGTTGCGTCAAGGGTCCGAAAAAATAGCCAGTGTATTCCGTTGTGCGCAAAGCCTGTAATGAATCGATCATGCGCGGACAGAGTGAGGGGAAGGCATAGAACAAAACAAAATTGCCGCAATAAGACAGCGTCACAGTCGAAAAAGCGGCGAGCGTTTCTTCATATTTGCCCCGCAGAAACAGCGGAAGTGTTGCCAGCGGCAGAAATGAATAATATGAAACATAGAAAACATTCATCAGCTCGTCGAGCCAGGGCGTGTAAAGACGCTGCGCCCAAATGGTGGGATGGACGCCGAAGATCGCGACATCTGCTTCAATGAGAAGATCAATGGCCCAATACGAACCGGTAAACATGCGGTTCATGTGATTCATCTCAAAGTAGCCGTAAAAGATGGCAATGATCGGGTAGAAGGTTCGCAGAAACCAGAGCACGCGATTGTGCGCATGCGCTTCACCAAACCGTATGATTTCCAAAAAAACAATAACCAGGATAACATGAATTAAGAAATCCTGCGGCCAGTAGGGCACATGATGATGGAAGAAGGGCAGGAGTAGAGCCAGTAATCCAATGTAACCGAGGGACAACAGATCCAGCAGGCGAAAGCGAATGCGACCGTAACGCTGATGATAAAACTGCTTGAGTGAGATTGGAAGGAATGCCATGAAGCTCCCGGTGTTTGGGAATGTAGATGATTCTAAGCGCAGCGTTGTCTCATGAAGCAGCTTTGAGTTATGCTGATGAAATCGAATCGCGGCGCGCTTTTGTGAGAGCGAATATAACTAAACACAATTGCAGTTCCAAATCGAAGCTTGACTTTAGAAGAGATTTATTTATCTTTTAAAAAAATGAAGGAAAGGCACGACGTGCCGTGATGATATGGCGGAAAACAACAATCAGCCTCTCTATTATTCCGACTATTTGCAGCTTGAACGCTTGCTCGGGAGCCAATCACCCAAAAGCGCTGAACACGGCCGCCCGGCGCATGATGAAACGCTTTTTATCATTGTGCATCAGGTATTCGAGCTTTGGTTCAAGCAGATCCTTCATGAGCTTGATTCGGTGCTGGCCTTGTTCAAAGGCGATTATGTCGATGAGAAGCAAATCAGCGTCGTGGTTTCGCGGCTGTTGCGCGTCAGCGAAATTCAAAAATTGATCAACGAGCAATTCCGCATTATCGAAACGATGACGCCGCTGGATTTTTTGGAATTTCGCGGCTTGCTGGCGCCGGCCTCGGGATTTCAAAGCGTGCAATTTCGCTTGATTGAAAACAAGCTGGGCTTGCGGCCGGAACGGCGCATGTTGTTCGACAAGAATGCCTACACGACACATGTTTCGCCCGAGCATGAGAAAATCATTTTGCAATCGGAGGCGGAACCCTCGCTGTTGCAGCTCATCGAGCGTTGGCTCGAACGCACGCCGTTTCTCGATTTCAACGGCTTCAATTTTTGGTTATCCTATCGCCAGGCGGTCACGCGCATGCTGCAATTCGAACGCGAAAAAATTGCCGGCAATCCGGCCATTTCCGCCGAAGAAAAGCACAAGCTGGAAGAAAGCTTGGTGGCAAACGTTGAAAGTTTCAACGCCCTGTTCGATGAAGCCTCGCACCGGCGGTTGACCGACAAGGGCAAACGCCAGTTATCCTACAAAGCCATGCAGGCGGCATTGTTAATACAACTCTATCGCGACGAACCGATTTTGCATTTGCCTTACCGGCTGCTCACCGCGCTGGTCGAGATTGACGAGTTGTTCACGACCTGGCGCTATAAACACGCCTTGATGGTGCATCTCATGATCGGCAACAAAACCGGCACCGGCGGCTCCGCGGGTTATCATTATTTGAAGGCGACGGTGGATAAACACAAATTGTTTGCAGATTTGTTTAATCTATCAACGTTTTTGATCCCGCGTTCGGAACTCCCGGAATTGCCGGAAGAGATTCGCAGAAACCTGGGGTTTTATTATTCTGCAAAATGAATTCGAAGAAGGCCTTCGTCGCGTGCCATGCCTCGGGCGGGCTTCTTGTTGAATCTGTCTAACCGCGGATAGATGAGCCATGAAAAGAATCATACTTTGTTTGGGAATTCTTCTGCTCGTGACGCACAGCTTCGCACAAACGCCTTACAAACTTCCGCCGCCGGAAGTCGTCGCCATACTCGATGCGCCGCCCACGCCTTTTGTGATCGTGAGTCCGCGCAAAGAAGCGATGGCGCTGGTGGATTATCGCCCGCATCCCTCGATTGCATTATTGGCGCAGCCGTTTTTGAAATTGGGCGGTTTGCGCATCAATCCGGATACCGGCAGCCGGCAACGGTTATCCCAGTATACCCGCCTCTCCGTTCATTGGATACAGCAAGGCAAAATTGTTAACCTGCAAGCGCCCGCAGATGCCAGGATCGGCGTGCCGCGCTGGTCCTATGACGGCACAAAGCTCGCATTCACACATGATCTCGATGACGGCGTCGAGGTTTGGGTGGCGGATGCCGCGACCGGCAAAGCCAATGCGCTTGCAAATGTGCGCGTGAGCGACGTTCTGACCGCGCCGTTTCAGTGGACGAGTGATAACACGCATCTTCTCGTGCAAATGATACCAGCGGGGCGCGGCAAAATGCCGGAGTCGCCCAAGGTTCCTTTTGGCCCGAACATCGAGGAAACCTCCGGCAAAATTTCAAAAGTCATGACCTTTCAGGATCTATTGAAAAATCCCCATGACGAAATGTTGTTTGAGTATTTTGCCACGACGCAACTGGCGCTGGTGAATTGCGTTTCCGGCGATATGACGATGATCGGCGAGCCGGCAATGATTATGAATGCAGAGTTTTCACCGGACGAAAAGTATGTGCTTGTCACAAAACTCAAAAAACCGTTCTCTTACCGCGTGCCCTATTTTTATTTTTCTCGTTCGACGGAAGTCTGGGATCGCACCGGCCAGTTTGTCGCCACGATTGCCGATCTTCCCATCTCCGACGAAATTCCAACGCAAGGCGTTCCCACCGGCCCGCGCAGCGTGGAGTGGCAGCCGTTGCATCCCGCAAAGTTGCTTTGGGTGGAAGCGCTTGACGGCGGCGATCCGTTGAAGAAGGTCCCCTTTCGCGACAAGCTTATGACACAGGCCGCGCCCTTCACAGCAGCACCGGCTGAAGTCATGCAGATTCAGCATCGCTTTTCCGGTTTTGATTGGACGGCAAAGCGCGATGAAGT
>SZPB01000227.1 GCA_030263535.1 Cytophagia bacterium CHB2 | reverse complement strand
CTCATTGACGAAGTTGTTGAAAAGATTATTAAGATAATAAAAAATTAACTGGACACATTCATTTCCTGGTGGTTAGTTCTGAGGGTTTTTGGGGTATTTGCTGGCAAGCCCTGAAAAAGTCGTCTCCCGCATCTCAAAAAAATAAAAGAAAGAAACGATCAGGGGTAGCGTCACAAGGATGTGCTACTCTTTATTTTTTCTTCCACCTCGCCTCCGCCGCCTTCTTGGCAATCTTCACTCGCTTTGCCTTTGAGAGCTTCTCCGCCCGTGCCTTCCCCCCTTTAAGGCCGCCCAGCCTGCCAATAGCAACCGCATGAGGGTTGCGGGGATCCTCAACAGCCGTTTCCATTTTCTCGCCGGTGGCAAGATCGACAATCGCCTTTGCAAGCTGATTGGTGTCGCGTGGTCGTTTGGGTTTTCTCATAGCCAGAGAATATAAGCAATTCAGGGCGCGCAGTCAACCGTTTTGCCACTAGATAAATTTCAAACTGAGACACTACCTCCCGCGAAAAAAGCCCTTTAATCAGCGTGACATCTTACTGATTTTGCAAGGGATAAAATAGATGGAAAAATCCCGGTTGGGATATGAAAAATGTGAGGCAGGATCGTGAGGAAAGCCAAAAACGGGGTATAATTTTTTGCGCACGAGGCGCACCATCCTCAACGAACACGCATCATCGAGCACACAAAAACCGTGAGGGCGGCTTACGAGTTCATTTTTTGCAGAAATTCCTCATTGGATTTTGAACCGCGCATGCGCTCCAGAAGGAATTCCATCGCCTCTACCGAGGACAATTCACTTAAGAATTTTCGCAAAATGTAAACACGATTCAATTCGAACTCGCTCAACAGCAATTCCTCTTTACGGGTGCTGGAACGATTGATGTCAATCGCCGGGAAAATGCGGCGGTCTGCGAGCCGGCGGTCGAGTTGCAGTTCCATGTTGCCCGTGCCTTTGAACTCTTCAAAGATAACTTCGTCCATGCGGCTGCCGGTGTCGGTGAGGGCCGTGGCGATAATGCTCAAACTGCCGCCCTCTTCGATGTTACGCGCCGCGCCAAAGAAGCGTTTGGGGCGTTCCAGCGCGGTGGCATCCAAACCGCCGGAGAGAATTTTGCCGGAATGCGGCACCACGGCGTTGTGCGCGCGCGCCAGGCGGGTGATGGAGTCGAGCAGAATCACGACATCCTGGCTGTATTCCACCAAACGTTTCGCTTTTTCCAGCACCATGTCCGCCACTTGCACGTGACGCTCTGGCGGTTCGTCAAAGGTCGAGCTGATAACTTCGGCGTCTACCGAACGTTCCATGTCGGTGACCTCTTCCGGGCGTTCGTCGATGAGCAGCACGATCAGTTTGATTTCGGGGTGATTGGCGGTGATGGCGTTGGCGATTTTTTGCAGGATGGTGGTTTTACCGGTTTTGGGCTGGGCGACGATCAAACCGCGCTGGCCTTTGCCCAACGGCGCCAGCAAATTGATGATGCGCGAGGAATAATCCCGCGCCTCGTGCTCGAGCTTGATGCGTTTGAGCGGATAAAGCGGCGTGAGGTTGTCGAAGAGAATCTTGCTTTTGGCGACGTCGGGGTTTTCAAAATTCACGGCCTCGACTTTGAGCAGCGCGAAAAAGCGTTCATTCTCTTTGGGCGGGCGAATCTGGCCGGAAACGGTGTCGCCGGTGCGCAGCCCGAAGCGTTTGATTTGGCTGGGCGACACATAGATGTCGTCCGGGCCGGGCAGATAATTGTAATCCGGCGAGCGCAAAAAACCGTAGCCATCAGGCAAAACTTCCAGTACGCCGTCAGCGAAGATCAAGCCTTCTTTTTTGGTTTGCTCTTCGAGAATGCGAAAAATGAGATCGGATTTTTTCAGGCCGGCAGAGCCTTGCACATTCAACTCTTGTGCAACTTTGTTAAGCTCCGCGATCTTCATGGCCTTCAATTCAGCGATATCCATGGTAAACCCTTTGCATTAAAATTTTTACACGCGTTTCATTGCATCATAATTTTTTGGGCAGAGAAAGTACAGCATGCGCGCAGAACCCCGTAAACCAGGCTTTCGGCCTGCGGCATTCCGCGCATGCGCGGGACGTACGTCTGTTGTTGTACAACCTAAAGCAGTAAATCAATCAGAAGCGTATCAAGCAGGTCTCAGGCTCTCTTCGGATTGAGCGCTGAAGAAGTGGGATTTGCTCATATCAAACGTGAGGGGCAACTGGCTGCCGATCGGGGGCTCCGTGCGCGAGGTGATGCGAGCAACCAAATTCGTCGCGCCTAGGTTCGCATACAGAAAAATTTCACTGCCCATCGGTTCGACCACTTCCACCTCGCCCGCGACTTCGACTTTTTGGGTGAGCGACGCCGTGTCGCCTGCGAGATGAATATCCTCCGGTCGAATGCCGAACACGACTTCCTGATCAATATATTTTCCTAAGGAGGACTCGAACGCCTGCGGAACCGCAGTTTCGAAGCGTTCATGCTTAAATTTCAAACCGCCGTTGCGCATGATCTTGCCCGGCATGAAATTCATTGCCGGCGAGCCGATGAAGCCGGCGACAAATTTGTTTTGGGGGACATGGTACAGATTCAACGGGGTGTCAATTTGCTGCACCAGGCCATCTTTCATGACCACAATGCGGTCGCCCATGGTCATGGCCTCGATTTGATCGTGCGTCACATAGATCATCGTCGTTTCCAAACGGCGGTGCAGCTTGGAAATTTCGATGCGCGTCTGCACGCGCAACTTGGCGTCGAGATTCGACAACGGTTCGTCAAAGAGAAACACCTGGGGTTTGCGCACAATCGCGCGCCCGACCGCCACCCGCTGGCGCTGCCCGCCGGAGAGCGCTTTGGGTTTGCGCGTCAAAAGCTGTTCAATATCCAAGATTTTTGCCGCTTCCCGCACGCGCGCCTCGATTTCGGCTTTCGGATATTTGCGCAGCTTCAAGCCGAACGCCATGTTTTCGAAAACCGTCATGTGCGGATAAAGCGCATAATTTTGGAACACCATCGCGATATCGCGATCCTTGGGCGGCACCTCATTCACCATGCGTTCGCCAATAAAAATTTCGCCGCTGGAAACCTCTTCAAGTCCGGCGACCATGCGCAAGGTGGTCGATTTGCCGCAGCCGGATGGCCCCACTAAGACAACAAATTCTTTGTCACGAATGGAGATATTCGCGCGATTGACGGCAATCACGCCTTTGTCATAGACCTTGCTGACATCGCGCAATTCAACACGGGCCATATTAAAGGATGGGTATTCAGTGGTTCAGAACGTCGATAGGTATGTTAGATTGGATTATGCGTCGCAGGCTTTAAAATTGTGGCGCAATGTACAGATTCAGATTTTGATTGTCAAGCACTTTGTCGGAGATCAAAATGAATTAATTTTAAAACAAAAACCGCTAACGCTGCTAGGCGGGGTTAGCGGTTTTCAAAAATTGCCATTCGTTACCTTTTTTCTTCAATACGGGCAGCGCGGCCTTTCAATTCGCGCAAATAATACAAGCGCGCGCGCCGCACTTTGCCGCGACGCAAGTGATCGATCTTCTCGATGTTGGGCGAATGCAGCGGAAAAATACGCTCTACGCCGATGCCTTCGGAAACCTTGCGCACCGTGAAGGTTTCGTTGATGCCGTTGCCGCGGCGCTGAATCACGACGCCTTCAAACGTCTGCGTGCGCTCTTTGTCGCCTTCCACGACCTTGTGATGCACCGCCACGGTATCGCCGGGCCAGAAATCCGGGTGATCGTTGCGTAGTTGCTGCGCGGTTAGGGCATTGATGATGTTCATGTGAGATATCCTCCTTGACCTTGGTCATTTATTTCGGTTCGAGTAAATCCGCTCTGCGCTCGCGGGTGCGGGCTTCCGCCATGTTTTTTCTCCACTCCGCTATTTTGGCGTGATGGCCGGACATCAATACTTCCGGCACGCGCTGGCCGCGAAACTCTTCCGGCCGGGTGTAATGCGGATAATCAAGCGCATTCTGCTGAAACGAATCTCCGATTGCCGAGTCGAGATCGCCCAACACGCCGGGAATCAACCGCACCACCGCATCTATCACAATCATTGCCGGCAGCTCGCCGCCGGTCACAACATAATCGCCAATCGAAAGCTCTTCGGTCGCCAAAAATTCACGCACCCGCTCATCAACGCCTTTATAGTGGCCGCAGATGATGATGATACCCGCTTCATGCGCCAGCTCGTTGGCGCGGCGCTGCGTAAAGGTCGGGCCCTGCGGCGACATCAATATGACTTTGGCGGAAGCAAGCGGATAGGTTTCCCGAATATGCTCGACGCACGCGAAGATCGGCTCCGGCTTCAAGATCATCCCCGGGCCGCCGCCGTAAGGATAATCATCTATCGAGCGGTGCTTATCCGTGGTGAAATCGCGCAAATCATGAATAAAAATTTCGACGAGTTGGCGATCGAGCGCGCGCCTGATGATACTCTCGCTCAGCGGGCCGGCAAAAAGCCTGGGAAAGCCGGTGACGATGTGAAACTGCATATTCTCTTTGAAAACTAGCGTTCAGAGTCGTCGAGCAATCCCGGCATCGGCTCGATTTCAATGCGTTGTTGCGCGAGATCGATTTTTTTGATCACCGAGCTAATCGCCGGAATCAGCCACTCGTGCCGGGCTTCGTCATGCACAACCCACACGTCATTTGCCGGGTAAGGCACGATGTCGCTCAACGTGCCGAGGCGGCGTCCCGCACTTGTGAACACGGGCAACCCGATCAAATCAAACGCATAGTATTCGTGTGAGGGCGCCGGCAAACACAACGCGCGGGGAATTGTAATTTCGGCGCCGCACAGCGGTTCAACGGCTTCGATGGAATCGAGTGTGCGGAATTTCAACCGCAAGCCTCGCGCTTCGATGATTGCCCGTTCGATTTCGAAATCGCCCAAATCCTGGCCGCGCAGGCGCAACGCCACTTGTTTGAGCCGGCGAAAACGCCCGGGATCGTCCGTTTCCGGCATGACTTTGACCATGCCGTGCAAGCCGTGCGGCCGCAGAATAACGCCGATCGTGACGATTTTGACTTCTGCCATGACGTTGTGAGATAAACCATGCCGTCCACGGCTTCGTTAAGCAGCCGCGGCGATGCTCTCGGATTTTTTCTCTCAAATATGGCTTAATTTGCCGGCCGGCGCGCGGGGCGAAACCCGCAGCTGAACATGATTCCCCTCAGTTCTGACCACTGGGGAGATAGCGTCTTTATGCTTCCCGCCCTATTCGAGAATCTCGAGCACGGCTCGCTTGCCGGTTTTGGCGGAAGCCGCGGCGATCAGGATGCGCAGCGCTTTTGCCGTTTGACCGTGCTTGCCGATCACTTTACCCATGTCGCCCTGGCCCACGCGCAATTCAAATACCACCGTGCGCTCGCCATCGACTTCCGCGACCACGACGTCATTGGGTTTGTCCACCAAATGTTTGACAATGAACTCGACGAATTCCTTCATGATCAACCCTCCAAGGGTAAGTCCCTAGTGATTCCGCAGTCGGCGCCATTTCCAAAAGCGGGTCAAAATCCTAGGAATTTTCGCTCCTTCATGCCGAAATCGCTTCCAACTTCAGCGCTAGTTTGCTGAAACCAACTTGTGTCCCTCCGCATCATCTACTTCAACTTACACAAGAACGCGAATCATTAGGAATAGGCGAAATTTCTCTACCCTACCCGGAGGTTGAGGCAAAATCAACAAATCTCTCGCACTCGCAACGAGACTATTGTCATCGGCGTTGTCGCAATCAGGAACCGCTTTCTGCGCTGGCAGGAGCGCTTTCTGCCTTGGCAGCTTCGGCTTCCTTCTGCTTCGCCTTTTTGCTTTTCTTTTGCAGGCGCAACACTTCGGCGCGCTTGATCCTTTCCGCTTGCAGCGCTTCCCACTTCTTGACTTCGTCGCCGATTTTAGCGTCCTCCGCACCGCGCTTCTTGAGATGCCATTTCAGCATCACGCCGCGGCGGCTAAAAATGTTGCGCACGGTGTCCGTCGGCTGCGCGCCGGTGCTGAGCCAGTAGAGCGCGCGTTCCTCATTCAGCGTCACCGTTTCCGGCTCCGTACGCGGATTGTAGGTGCCGATTTTTTCCAAATATTTACCGTCGCGAGCGGCGCGAGAGTCGATCGCAACGATGCCGTAAAACGGCTGTTTCTTCTTGCCCATTCGGTTCAGGCGAAGATGAACGGCCAAAATGAACCTCCTTACATCTGTTGAGTTTTATATGTTGTTCTGCGGGGTTAATTGAATACTCCCCGTGATTATCACCAGACCAATAATATTCTTTCGCAATCCGGCAATTTAAAACCTACGCCCTTTGCGGCCGCCGCCCATTTGTTTCATCATCTTTTTCATCATTTCATACTGTTTGATCAGGCGATTCACGTCCTGCACGGCGGTGCCGCTGCCATTGGCGATGCGCAAGCGCCGGCTGCCGTTCAAAATTTGCGGGCGCTGGCGCTCGCCGGGCGTCATCGACTGAATAATCGCCTCGACGCGCACCAGGGCTTTTTCGTCGACCTCGGCATCTTTCGGCAATTTTCCTCCCAGCCCGGGAATCATGCCCACGAGCTGGTTGAGCGGCCCCATTTTTTTGACGGATTGCAGTTGCTCGTAGAAATCTTCCAGGGTGAATTCGGCTTTGCGCAGCTTGGCTTCAAATTCACGCATCTTTTCCTGATCAACCGCTTGCTGCGCTTTTTCCACCAGCGTAACAATATCTCCCATGCCGAGAATGCGCGAGGCAATGCGCTCCGGGTGGAATTTTTCCAGCGCGTCGAGCTTTTCGCCGGTGCTGATAAACTTAATAGGCTTGTTGGTAATGGCTTTGATCGACAACGCCGCGCCGCCGCGCGCATCGCCATCCATTTTCGTCAGCACCACGCCGGTGCAATCCAGGCGCTGCACGAACGCCTGAGCCGTGTTTACCGCATCCTGCCCGGTCATACCATCGGCGACGAACAGAATTTCGTGCGGCTTCAGATTCTTCTTGATCGTCACCAACTCGTTCATCAATTCTTCATCGACATGCAAGCGTCCGGCCGTATCGAGAATCGCGATGTCCAGCATGCGTTGCCGCGCCTCGGTGACGGCGTTTTTACAAACCTCAAGCGGGGTCGAATTCGGCTTCGAAAAGAATCCCACTCCCGCGGCCTCCGCGACGATGCGCAACTGCTCAACTGCTGCCGGGCGTTGCAAATCCGCTGCAACCAGCAAGGGCCGGCGGCCCTTTGACTTCAAGAATTTTGCCAATTTGCCACAGAACGTGGTTTTTCCCGTACCCTGCAATCCCACCACCATGATCAACACCGGCGGAATGCTGCTTTCGCGCATCGGCGTGTCGTTGCCGCCGAGCAACAGGGTGAGTTGCTCGTGCACGATCTTGATCATCTGCTGCGCCGGCGTGATGCTCTTGAACACCTCCGCGCCGATCGCCTTTTTTTCAACCGCTTCGACGAAGTCTTTCGCGACTTTAAAATGAACATCGGCTTCCAGCAGCACGCGCCTCACTTCACGCGTGGTCTCCGCGACATTTTCCGCGGTGAGCTTGCCGTGCCCCTTCAGCTTTTTGAAGATTTCTTCGAAATGACCCGAGAGCTGTTGAAACATGTAATAACGAAATTAAAAAATCCGCTCGACGCGGATACCTAAGTGCGAAATCGAACCCACATTTGATTTTAGAGCCGCGAAATGTATTAAAAAACAAAGTGGGATGCAAGCGAATTTTCCCATCATCATTTTGGCAGTGGGGGGAGGGCGTACGCGAAAACGGAGTAGGTGAATAGTGAAGTATGGACCAATAAAACAAGAGCTTAAATCGCCGATTGCGAATCCGGTGAATCGAGGTATCTTCCGATTTAGTTTTTAAATCGTGGCTGGCAAAAAGAAAATAGTTCCATTTGATTCGTGTGTGTGGAGGGCGGCAACAGGCTAAATCTTCTTTTATTGGCAATCCCGGTTCATTCCGCCACGGCTTGGCCGTGTCCCTCGTAGGCGAGATATGATCAAGCCCCGGCCTGGCTGTGACTGAGCATTACCGAATGCTCAGTCACACCGTTGTCCGCTTTATCAAAAATAAAAAGCGCGCCGCCGAGACCTTGCCCGTCATTGCCGCCGGCGCCGCCAGTTGCGGTGTTGTTTTGGAAAGTCACACTTTTCATCGTGAGCGTGCCGCTGGCCACGAAAATCGCGCCGCCCGCGCCCATGCCGCCGCCGGTAGTCGTCCCATTACCGCCACCGAAGCCGCCTTGACCATCATCATTACCAGTATCACCATTATTGCCATTACCGGGAAATGCAAGGCCGCCGCCGCCAAAACCGCCTCGGCCAAACGCGCCGCCGCCATCAATAGCGCCGCCGCCACCGCCACCGAAGCCCGCGTCATCCGGACTACCACTTCTGCCGCCACTGCCAAAAATAGCAATGCCGCCATTCGTGCCGCGCGCAGAAACCGTGGCGTCGGTCACGCTGCCGCCATATTCATAACCCACTGCGCTGCCCAAAACGCCGCCCGATGCGCCACCCGAGTTTCCGTTACCTCCCATGCCGCCGCCGCCGGTGACGTTACCGCTACCGCCGTTGCCGCCGATCGCATCATTGTCTTTCAGCGTGACATTGATGAGCGTCAAGTTAATGCTGCCGCTCGCCACGTCCGTGGGATTCGCGCCCTGCTTGCCTTCGTGCATGAAAATCGCGCCGCCCGCGCCCATGCCGCCGCCGCCGCCGTTGCCGCCTTTCGCATAGCCGTCCGCGAGCGTGAGATCTTGAATGATGATTGTGCCGTTTTGAATCCAAAAAATGCGCGAGGCATCGTCGCCGCTGATGGTGAGATTGGCTTGGCCGGGGCCATTGATGGTGACGTCATCGGTGATCACCAAAAAATAATTGGCCGGGTTCACGGTGATGGTGCCGCTCACGCCGGTCGCATCAATGATGTCCGCGCCGGGATTCGCATTGGCGTCGAGAATCGCCTGCCGCAGCGAACCGGCGCCGGAGTCGTTGGTGACGGTGTACGTTGCTGCTGCTAGAGGCAGCGCGCTCATGAGCGCAAGGATCGCCATTAAAATGGCACGCGCCATTGCCTGCGCAAGAAAAAAATCTTTCGCGGGATCAACATATTGTTGCTCCTTGAATGAGTAAATAAGTGTCATGATGCGCAGGAACTGCTGCGCGGCAGGGTGCATCTGTTTTTAAATCAAAGCCATCCGTGGAGGGAAATCAGCCTGATCGTGAAATCGGCTTTGGGGCCGATAACGATAAATAACTATAAGTACCATCACTCGCCGTTTATGGGTATCACGTATGTAACAAAGAAATCTTTTTTAGGGCAAAGGGCCAAGGCCTAGAGCCTGGAGCGGAGGGCGTCAAGCTTTTGCCTCTTGCCCGCCTCCAAATGCCCTCTGCGCAAACTGCCAGGGCGTGCAGCCATACCGGTCGCGAAAACAGTGCGCAAAATAAGCCGGGCTGCGAAAACCGCTGCGATTTGCCACTTCCGCGATTGCCAGGCGGCGCTGGCACAACAAAACCGCGGCATGCTCCAGCCGCATATTGCGCAACAACTCGCCCGCAGCCGGCTGGCCCAATTCCCGCAAGCGGCGGTGAAGCTGCATGCGGCTCACGCCCAGTTTGCGGCTCAGCCGATCCACGTTGAAATCCGCCTCGCCAAGATGCAGTTTGATCTCGGCGAGCGCGGTGTGCAAAAATCCTGCGAATCAGTTTTGGTCATTGCTTCGGATTTTCTTGCCCGGGCATCGGAATGGCGCCGAGCTGCATCATCATCGTCATGCTGTCCGTCAGACCCCAATGCTCCACCGCCTTGCCGTTGGCCAGACGAACAATGTCGAAGCCTTTAACTTCGATTGTTTTGCCGGTTGGCGCCATATCCATGAACTGGCCTTTGTGGGTGCCGCGAATGGTGATGTAGGCCCAAACTTTGTCGCCTTTGGCAACCATATCATTGACCTGAAACTGCAAATCCGGAAAGGCGGCGCGAAACATCGTAAAAAATTCCTTCAGGCCCTCGCGGCCGGGCTTCATGCCGGGCGTTTCTTCATGCTCAACGAACTCCGCGGCGACCAGCTCGTCGATGAGTTTCAGATTGCCTTTATTCACGACTTCTTCATAGAAGCGCTTCATCGCCGCTGTATTTTTTTCTTCGTCGCCGCCAGCAAGCGCTGCGGTCGAGGCGCACAGGGCGAGGATAACGAGACAAAAACGTGCAACGATCTTGTGGTTCAGCATGTTCATTCCTCTCGATTAAAAATTTGAAAATTGTGTGAGTTGTGGCTTCGCTAGCGTGGGCTTGCGTGTCTTCAGTCTTTTCTGGGAGTTGCCGGTTTGCCTTTGAGTTCAATCACAATGACTTCAAAAGGCTTGTCTCCCTTGTTTTCCGGCAGATGCTTGCCGGCGGGATCCCAGATGACTTGTCCGGCATTTACCGTTACCGGAACCGTCTTCCCGTCCGGGAATGTGAACTGGCCTTGTGCATCCGTCAGAAACACCGCCACGACGTTGGGATGCTCGTGCATCACGGATTTTTCTCCGGGCCCGTAAGTGACGCGCAACACCCGCACCTGGTCGTTTTCAAACTCGACTTTGTAGTGCGTCG
>SZPB01000226.1 GCA_030263535.1 Cytophagia bacterium CHB2 | reverse complement strand
TGCCGGTCTTCCAGCGTTGTCCACGTGCTGTGCATCAAAAAGCATTTTGGAAACCACCGCCGGCAAACCAATTCGAGCAAAATCCAGCGCCCCTCATCGAAGGTGAGACTGGTGAGATTGCGTTTGCCTGAAACGGTTTCCACCGCCAGTCTGAAATGGTCACGATTGGTCTCGGCAGAGAAAAACTTGGTTGGGATAAAAAGCCATTGCTTTTGCACGGTTGCCGGTTGACGCTCGAGCAACGCCTGCTGCACTTCCCGCCATGCGAGGGCGCGCAACTCCGCAATCGCGGCCGTGGAAATTTCCGAATGCTTTTCAAAATGCCCCATCAAATCCGGGAAAAAGGATTTTGCTGTAAATTGCAGGCCAAACTCACGATCGCTCAGCAAAATTTGATCGGGCTGCAACGCCGGCAACGGAGACAGCAAATGTTCATCGAGATGAAACGTGTTTGCGCCGCGGCGCCGGCTGCGCATCAACAAATAAGGCTGGCGCAAACGCCGGCACAGGCGAAAAAGATAGTCTACCAAATCATCATCGATCGTCCCGCCCTTGAAATCGTGATGCGCCACGGTGACATTTTCCGCCGGCCAGACGGCAGACGCTTGCAGCATGTCGCGGCGCCGGCTTGGATAGGCGGTGTTGACGAGGAACTGGGGATACCCGTCGGGCTTCAGCCGGATCAACTCCGCGAGCAGCGGATTCACGCGATGATAGTCTTCGTAATGCTTCACGCCCAGGGCAACATGATTATAAAATTGCTGGACCCAGGCATGAAAAAGCGTCCAACTTTGATCGCTTTTTACTTCGCGTTCCGGCAGCAGCGGAATGTGCAATGGCGCCTCCCACGCCTCGAAATCATCGTCGCTGAGCGCCAGCTCTTTTTGCGCCGGGCTGGCCACCCATTGCAAAAGTTGGCGGAACACAAAATCCAACGCATAACCCGCGTAGGTATTTTCCTCGTGTTGCTCCGCCTGCTCATGATCAGTGCTGCGCAAATGAAGCTCCACCAGTTCCAGCAGGCTTTCATAGCTTGACTTGGCCGCAGGCAGGCAGAACGGCGTGAACTTCTGCAACACACGCAGTTTTTCATACGCCGTGTAATGTTGCGGATTCTTGTGCGGCGGGGTAATGGTCACCTCCAGGGCATGCAGGAGTGAGATCAATCTCAACTCAGCCAGCGGATGGCGTTGCTGAAAAGCGGCAAGATCGATGATTTGCGCGAATGAATCCGGCGCAACGATTTCACCGTGATCGTTTTCATAGGAAAAGTAATCGAGGTAAAGGTCGATCCAGAATGCATCGTAAGGATCGCGCCGCCGCATGCGCTGCTTGATTTTGTCGATGGCGTGGCAAATACTGGCGGCAAACTCAACGTGTACGGCCTCGCCGAGCAACACCGCAAAATTGCTGCGCAGGGATTCGCGCAAACTGGGATTATCCTCCAGCACCAGTATCGACCAGCATGTTTTCACTGCAGTCACGGCATTCCCTCCCGAGATGGATGTGCCACATGTAATTTTCCTGCCGAACTCTGAACTCCGCCGGACTTTCCCGCTCATGCACGCGCATGAGATGGCGGAGAATCTGCAAGCCACGAACTTCCTGGCTGCGCAACATTGCCTTGATGTCTTCCGCAAAGCGTTCTTTGGTGTCGGTGCTGTTGCTCATGCTAAAGTTGAAATAAACGCCCTTATCCTGCCGCGCCGCCGCCAGCCGGATGACGCATTCAGTGCAGCCGGTGAGCCGCGACGGCGAAATATGATTGAACAGATTGCTCAACAGATTGTAAAGTATCGCTTCGATGCGATGTATCGCCTGCTCGCTCATTAACAGCGGCGGCGCGGCAATGGAAATTTCGGCGTTCTCTGAAAGCGCGATAAAACTGTTGCGCAAGACGTCCAGGCAGGCGCGCTCGGGTTGTCCGGGCCAGACTTTTAAATGCGCTTGCAAAAAATCCAAAACCTCATAGCGCGGCGATTCGGCTGAAAGCAGAAAAGCCGGGTGGCGGTTGCGGCGGAAACTTTCGCCGAAACGCCGGCTTTTCAGCCAGGCGCGCCAGATTTTGCAAAACAAGCTGACGAAGAGATCGGTCAGGTTAATTTGCCGGATGGCTTGTTCCGGCGCGCCTTCGCGCATGCCGCCGGGGCGGCGCAGCAGCAGGTTGCGCATCACTTTTTCTTTGCGGCTTTGCTCGATCAACTGTTGCGCAGCGATATCAGGCTCCAGGCCATCCAACATGTCGGCGATAAGCAGCTCGCGCGTGATCTTGGCATCGTGCGCCAGCATATCGAGCATGTGCATGCGTTCTTTGAAGACTTTGCGCTCGCCCTGATCTTTGAGCGTTTGCAGCACAATCGCCGCCTGGCCCAAATGGCTTTCGAGAATGGGCAGACATTTTTCCCGGCCCGGCAGCAGGTTCAGATCAAAAACAAAAACCAAATCATGGGTGAAGATTTGTTGCCGCAGGGCGCGCAGTTGTGCCGGGTGCGCTTGCGAATTGAGTTGAGCGAATCTATCGACAAAATCCGGCGAAGCATAATCAAGCTTTGCCGGCCAGCGGTTTTCCAGCATTTGCTTGCTGATCTCTCCCTGCGGCAGCTCAAAAGAAAAGACGCGGCCGGTTTCAAAATCGTAGCAAAAATGAAAAGGTACCTTGCTGTTCACCAATCTCACCACCTCGTGCGCCGATTCCGCCTGCTCACGCGTAAAGCGATTGATCAAACGGCTGTTGTAGGCGTCAAAGATCATCGCCGGAAAATAATGATTCACAAACGTCAGGCCTTTGGCCAGAATGCGGCTGAGTTTTTCCGCGACGTTGCGCGTGCGATGAAAATAATCTCCCGGCAGATCGAAGTAAGCGACGCCGTAGTAAACGCCGTGAAAAACGATGGGGAAGACACAATTATAGAATTCGAATTGCTGGCTGTGCGCATCGAGATAACTGATGACCGAGGAAGGATTCGAAGCTCCCCAATTCAGCAAATCATAGAGCCTGCCGTAAAGCTCGTACAATTCACGATCACGAGACTCAAGGCCGAAGAATTCATCATTACGCCGAAACGGCTGATTATGCAGCTCTGCGAACTTCTCCTTCAAATGATAGGAATCAATGGCGGCGGCAGGAATGCCGATTTCACGGCACAACACTTCTTCGGCGCGGCGATGTTGCTCGTCATACAAATAGTGCGAGAGATAAATTTTTGAAAAATTGGTTTCATCTTGACAAGCACGGCGATAGATCAGGCCGGAATTGTCCCAATAATGTTTGGTCGGCAAATAACTCACGAGCCGCGCAATGTGCTTGGAGGTGACGGGCGGCAATGTGGACGCGGGGCGATTCTCAAAGACAACTTCATATACTGCCCTGGCGGCTTCATCAGAACGCGACATATCATCAGCGAGGGCATCAAGCAATTTGGGGAACGCAGGATTTTGGCGGCCCTCCTCATTGATGTATTTTTGCGCGTGGGTCAGGAGGCGCAGAAGATCGTGTTCCGGCAGGGGCGGTTTGAGGCCGTAGTTATGGAAGACTTCTCCCCGGAAATCCAGCAGGGAAAAATTGAACGTCAAGCCGTCTTCGAGACGAAATTTCTCGATACATTCATCGATGATTTCAGCGTAGAATCGCTGCATGGCTTGCGTCCAATCAACATGAGACGATTGGGTGCCGGCGCTGAGCTGTGGTGCAACAGGGGAATGATTTTCAGAATTTCGAAAGCTGCCGCCGAGAATTCAGCGGCCAGGTGTTCGGCTTCGAAAAAATATAGCCGATGTCGCGCTGTATGCTTGTTGGTATTGAGCGTCCGGTCAATCACAAATCTATCATGCAGACTAACTTCCGTCTGCGCGTGCGGTTCGATTTTCGGTTCAGCCAGAAAGATTTGATGCAGATTGAACGCCGGTTCGGAATGCGAAGTTTCTTCGTGCCGCTCTGCCGCGGCGCGAAGCTCATGATACCGATGCGCTGTGGCAAAATCTGTCAGGAAAATGCCGCCCGGCTTGAGCACGTGCCGGATTTCTTGCAGCATGAGGCCGCGTGCTGCGTGTGAATAGGAATTGAGCAAACTGAAAATACCGAGTACTGCATCAAAGCTCGCCTCTTGAAAACTCAGGCTCAAGAGATCGCTCTGCACCAATGCTGCGCGCTGTTTAACAAAGGATTTTTTTTGGCAAATGTCAAGCATCGCCCGGCTAATATCCATTCCGATGCAGGTTTGCTGCGGATCTCCCGCGATTTCTTGCAGCACAGCGCCGGTGCCGCAGCCGGCTTCCAGAATACAGCGCGAACCGGGAAGCCATTCGTCCAACTCGCGTTGAATGAGCGCAGCCCAGGCTTCATAATCAATCAATTCATAAAAGCTGTCGTAATGCGTTGCAAAGGCATTGTAGAATTCCTGTAGAAGTTGCGCTTCCTTTCTGGGGGAAGGATTCGAGGGCATGTCAATCAGGCGAGTTGGCAATAGAGGTGTCGTATGATTGAGTCGAAATCAGATGATATGGCCGATAGGCTTTGACATGTTTAGGATTGTCGATTAAATAACTTGCCCAAATCTCAAACCGCGAATGCAGCCAATAAACGCGAATTTTAAAATTAGCGGATATTCGCGTTTATTGGCGGTTCCCAAAATGAGTAAGTTATTTAAATGGCGTTCCTTAATCGCTGAGAAATCTCATCAATCGATGATGATCTGCCACGGCTAGGCCGTGGCATGGGTGTAATGATTCTCGAAATCAGAAACAGGCGTTTTCAGAGTCTGCTGCATCATGCCGCACGCTGAACATTCGCCCACGGGCTGCCATAACGCCGGTGTATCATTTTCACCATGTGTGTGCTGAAACAGCTCAAGCAATATTGTTGTTCGCGACCGGTATGCCCGCAAGGGTTCTGAAAAAGATCCTGCAGCATTTGATAGAAAATGGTATCGCGGCCGAGCGAGTGTTGAAAAAGCTGCTGCAGATCCGGCGTTTCGACAAAACTGCCGCTGGCCACTTCGCGATAATTCGGCGCTTGCAGCAAGTCGCAGGTGCCGAGCCAGTAGCCGTCGTAGCTCAAACGCGCGGACCGCCAAAAATACTCGGGCACGATGCGTAAAATAAAATCAATCTCCACTTTGCCAAAATGCTGTCGAATGTACAGCGAATGCAGCTCATCTTCTTCGATTTGCTCAGGCTCCAAAATACCGGCGTAAAACAACGGCAGTGTTTGATCGCCATTGAGCAAAATCGAAAATCGCATGTCGCGCTGCGCCAGCTTTTCGGCCAGGGCGCGAAGTCTTGCGACAAACGCCAGGAGATTGCTCGAGGCCAGCGAGGGCACGCTTTTATCCACCGCAGCAACCACCGGCTCGAAGTAGAAATAATTCGAAAACTCGGCGAGATGCTCGATCATCGCAATGGCATCGAAAACGTTGTCATTGCGCAGCACGGTTGAAGTGCCGACGCGCGTCGCGCGCAGCCGTTCTTTTGCCAGTTTGAAATTTGTCAGAACGCGATCGCGCGTGCCCGAGCGAATGAGATTATGAGCCTCCCAGCCGTCGAGTGACACGTCGATAAAATCAACGGGATTTTGTTCGAGCAAGTCGAGCTGCAGCGGCAAGGTCAAGCCGTTCGTGATCAACCCGATTTTGGCGGCAAGGTTGTGGTTCGCGCGCGCGGCGACTGCCGATTCAATAGCCAACGAAAAGTTCTTCGAAAGTGTCGGCTCCATGCCGCTGAAGGTCAGCACATTGATGCGAGCCTGCAAAGCCTGGCGAATTGCTTCTTCCAAAAGTTCAGGCGCTAACGCCGGCCTTGTGCTTTTGGGATAATTGTCATGATAGAAGCAATGATTGCAGGTGAGGTTGCAGGCTTTGTGCAAGTCAATGTCGAACCACGTCAGCTTTGCGTTCGTGGCCAGCAAGCGGTGCAAGGCCTCGGCTTTCTGATCAACAGAAGCATGCGTTGGCGAGATGAAGGCGTCCCAAATTTCAAACATTGAAAACGGCATGTGGTTACGGCTTTGCTTGCGCCGGCGAATTGCGTTTCAGCCGGGCGTTGATCAGCGGTCGCAAATCTTTGAGTTCTGTCTCAGTTCGGCGGGCGTCCTTGCTCGTCAGGCCGGCTTCCATACCGCCCTTGCTTTTTTTTAATGGCAAGTCATCATTGATGACACCGTATTTAGAACCAGCAGTACCAGCCATGACGGCGCCCTTTCCGTAATTCTATTGTCTGGAGGTGAGCGCCACACCCTGGCGATGAATTGACAATCCTTGTCGCCATCGTATTGAAGAGTTGATCAAGGTAAGGAGGTTTCCGTTTTGGAGGTAGGTGTATCCCCCACAGTTTACACTCGGTTAAATGGTGTTCCCACATTATTAAAGCCTGCTTGTTTATCAAAAACAAAACACCACGACTTTCCGTTCCCAAAGAATAGGACAAAAAATTCGTGGCGTATTGATGATCAGTTTAATCACAAATTATAAGCGACATCAAACCTCAAACACTTTGCTTTCCCCATAGCACAACTCTCGAGATCTGAGGTGGGGCAAAATTGGAAACATGAATACGGTTTTAAGTAAACTCAATTGTCTAGGCTGCGTAAAGCGAAAATATTAATTTTTGAAAATTTTCTCGAAATTGCAGTTTTCTCCCCAAATTTCCCGCACTTCCTCCGGATTGCCGTTACTATAGCGGAGGCAGTGTTTTCAAATTTAGGTTCGGGGACAAAAGACGAGCTGCTCCGCGCCAGCAGGCACAATTGCAAGTACCTGGCAAAGAAAATGGACATTCTTTAATTGGAGAACGAGATGAAATCAACCGAGGTGAAAAAGTTGGCCCCGGAAAAACCGGATCCCGTCATCCTGACTTTCGATGATACCCAAGACATCAGCAAAATTCTGGATGAGTTAGAACGGCTGTCAGAAGAGCAGGCAAGAAAAATTCTGGCGCAATAACGCCTTGCAGTGCATCCCTCCCCCGAAGCGCAACGCGCATAGGATAAAGCGTGACAGTTACCGTCGGCGACAAGCCTTCCGGACCCGAAGAGTGGCTCTATGAAATCACCTGGCAACTCCAGCCGCGCGCCTCGTTGCAAAACGCTGAGCGCGGCCGGAGTTGCGCGTGGCTCATCTTCGCGGATCAGGGTGGTTGGGGGTTTACCTTACAAAATTTGCTAAAAGACGCGGGCGAGGAATGTTGCGTCGTTCTGCCGGGGCTGAGATATGAGCAGAGCGCTGCCGGTGTTTTCCGTCTCGTGCCGCAAGAGGCGGAGCATTATCGCAGGCTTTTGCAGGAGGTGCAGGAGATGAACAGGCCGCCGTTGCGCGGCGTGATTCACTTGTGGAGTCTCGATGACGAGCGCCTCATTGAAAATTTTTGCGTGCAGCTTGAAGCCGGGCAGCAGCGTGTTTGCGGCAGCGCGCTCTTTCTCACGCAAAGCCTGATGCAAACGCCGGGCGGGAACTTACCGCGCCTCTGCCTGGTGACGCGCGGCGTGCTGGCGGTTACGCCTCCGGTTTCACCGCTCAACCTGACGCCCGCCTCACTCTGGGGATTTGGCCGCACACTCGCGCAGGAACATCCGGAATTGCGCTGCCTCTGCCTTGATCTAGATTCAAACGGTAACGCGCACACCGCGGCACAACAAATCTTTGATGAACTTCGCGCCGGCGAGCGCGCGAATCAAGTGGCGTTTCGCGCAGGCGAACGTTACGTCGCCCGATTGGCGCGCATCGAAATATCTGCCACAATTCAACCGGGGCCTGATGAGCCGCACGCAGCCTGCCACGAGCAACGAGTAACCAGCAACCAGCAGCCAGCCGCGATTCTCATCACCGGCGGCACGCGCGGCCTGGGTTTGCGTGCTGCACAATGGTTTGTTGACCAAGGCGCGCAGCATCTCATACTCTTGAGCCGCAATCAGCCGGATGAGGAAGCTGCAGCCGCAATTGCAGAACTCAAACAAAAAGCGGTCGCCGTGCGCGTGATGCAGGCTGATGTTGCCCACCTCGACCAGCTTGCGGAGGCGCTGGCAGAATCACAAGAAGGCATGCCGCCCTTGCGCGGGGTGATTCACGCCGCAAGCGTACGCGATGATCGCGCGCTGTTAGAGCAGGATTGGGCAAGTTTTGCAACGGTGATGGCCCCCAAAATTTCCGGCGCGTGGAACCTGCATGTGCTCACACAAGATTTGCCGCTTGATTTCTTCGTGATGTTTTCCTCAACCGCGGCGGTGCTTGGCTCACCCGGCCAAAGCAATTATGCCGCTGCGAATGCCTTCATGGACAGCCTGGCGCAACATCGCCGTAGCATGGGCTTGCCGGCATTGAGCATCAACTGGCCGCCTCTGGCAGAGGCAGAGCAGGGCTTCGACCGGATTCCGATGGCAGAAGCTTTGCGCCTGCTCGCGCGCTTGCGGGATGATTCACATGCGCAAATAGTTGTGCTGCCGCGGACATTTTTGGCGAATATTTCCACAGGCGCTGAATCGCTATTGCTGGAATTTCCTGTGAAAGAGGTGGGCCTTCGCTAATCCGTGGTGTAATTCTTTTCCTGCGGCGCAATCACGCTACTTTAAATCACAACTTTTATCATTGTTCGCCCTCCCAATCATTCTTCTTGATCACGATAGCCGCTTCAACTTCCGCATTTTCCCTGCCACCATTTTTCCAGCCAAATTCCCATAGCGGCGCCGGCCATCAACGCAAACACCGTGAGCAAGCTTGCCTCGGCCTGCAACACATAATGGCGCATGAGCTGAAGCAGCAAGCCCAATCCGCCCGCAAGCAAGACTCCGCTGCCGAGTCTGGCCGCGAAGCTTTGCGCGCGCCGGGTCAACTGTTGCGCGAATACAAACGCAAGCGGGATCATCACCAAACAAGCTTTCGCGAACAGCCGCAGCGGCTGTGCATCCGGCCGCAGCAAATAGCGCGGCTGCAGCGAGGCGAATAACTCGGCAAGCAGGCCGCTGCCGGTTGGTGTTTGCGGCTGCCGCGCCAGCTCGGGAAAATCGGGGCGCAACAGCACAAGCATGAAAAAACAGACATAAAAGAATGACAGCAGGCGCATCGTACCGGCGTCGCTGCCGGCAAATGCTGCGCGTGAAAAGAGAAAACCGCTAAGCAGCACACCGAGAAAGCAGGCCAGGTCAGGCAGAATATCCGGCCTGCCGGTTTGGCTTAATAACAACAAAGCATTGCGCGCGAGCAGCAAAAAGAACGCGGCGAGGATATGCACTTCTTTTGCAAGCTTGTGCGCCGGCCAATACCACTTTCGGCAAAGCAGCAAAACGCCTCCGAAAATCATGCCGAAGATAAAATTCTCCCCAACTTCCAGCGGCCAGTATTCACGCTGATCGGCGCTCAACCAGCTTTCCAGGAGATTGGGCAAGTAGCGCAGGGAGTGGGTCCAATGCAGCCAGTTATGCCACAACCGCTCGAGTCTCAGGGTGAAATGAAACGGCGCGACCGCCCACACGAGATAACTCACGCCCAGGCCAAGCAGCACCAGCATGCCCGGCCGGCGCCGCCAGGATCGCATGTAAGCGAGAATGGCCCGCACGCCGGAGAGATAATACCGCCGCGCGAGCCATGCGCCGCCCAGCGCGCCCAGCGTATTGTTCATTACGTCATTGATGGAGGTGAAGCGGTCACTTAACAAAAGTTGAAAAAACTCGATGCCGAGGCTGAACAGCCCCGCGGCAACAACGGTGGGAATAACGGATATCGTTAGATTCTTCCGGCGCGCCATGCGCCAACCGTGCAGGCAAAAACCCACCGGCAGAAACAATAACAGATTTCCCAGCGTGTCCGAACCGGACATGCGGCGGCCTTCGGCATTGTGAAACGGCGTGCGCTCGGCATGATGCCAGCGTCGCGTAATGCCCTGCCGCGAGGCCTCCATTTGAAACGGCACGGTGGTCAAAATGAACACGGCGAGCGTCACGAGCAACAGCAGCGCGTGCGCGGCCGGCCGCAGCGAATCGTTCATGTGTTCGTGTTGCCCCTTGACAATGTGCCCGGTTTTGTTTTAGTATGCGTCATGATGCTGTCACAAGGTTGAAGAGGCTTAACGCCAAAGAAAGGGAGAAGGCATGGAAGCTTGCACGCTGGAAAAAAAAGATGGATTAGGGATTTTGCACCTGCACGCCGGCGGCGCGAATGCGCTCAACCAGCGCGTACTTCAGGCGTTGAAGAACGGCTTGCGCCAGGCCCAAACCGCCAATCTCAAAGGCCTGGTGCTTACCGGATACGAACGCTTTTTTTGCGCCGGCCTGGATTTGATTACGATGTATGAATTGAACCGCAAACCGATGAGCCGTTTTTTGGAGGATTTCGATATCGTCTTCAAACAATTGTTCAGCTTTCCGCGGCCGATCATTGCAGCAATCAACGGCACGGCCACGGCCGGCGGCGTCCTCCCCAGGGGGTGAGGAGGAGGATCATGAGCGCGAACCCGGCGGCGCCGAAGTTGGCCGCGAACGACGCCCGCCACGAACCGTCGCTCTCCATCTCGACGAGCGCATTGTTGATCTGGGTGCGCAGCGCGTCGTCGCCCTTGCGCACCCCGATCCCGTAGCTCTCCGCCGAGAACGGCTCGCCCACCAGCTTGAACGCTCCGGGACTTTGGGCGGCATAGCCGGCATAGGGCTGGCGCTCATCA
>SZPB01000225.1 GCA_030263535.1 Cytophagia bacterium CHB2 | reverse complement strand
AACAACAGGCCAAAGCCTTGAGCCGAGAAATTTTGGAAGGCGAAAGCGTCGCCACAATTTCGGCGCATATCAGCCAGATCGAAACACAGTTGGCGGAACTGCCCGCGGCCTCCGCACCTTTGGCAACGTTGAATCTCGAGGTTTCCGAAGCCGCTTTGGCGGTGTTGCGGCAGCAACGCGAGAATTTGCAGAAGGAGATTTACGACAGCAAGCAAACGTTGTCCATCATCAACGAACGCATTGCCGCCCGCCTGCAAAATCAGCCTTCACTCGCGGAGTTGGAAGAGGAAATCGCGCTTGTGGAAACGGAAGTCGCGCGCTATGAACAGGCGCGCCAGGCCCTGGAGCTCGCGCACGACATGATTACGCAGGCCGCGCAGCGCTTGCACCGCGATTTTGCGCCGCGCCTGAATGAATTCCTCAGCCGCCATTTGCAAAAGCTGAGCAACGGCAAATACCTGTCGGCCCTGGTCGAGCCTTCCACCTTTTCCGTGCATGTGCTGCAAAGCAATCAAAACGCGCCAATCGATATCGACAAACTCAGCTTTGGCACGCGTGAGCAACTGTATCTGCTGTTGCGCGCGGCGGTGGTTGAGTTGTTTGCCAAAAACGGCGAGGGCATTCCCTTACTGCTCGATGATCCGCTGGCGCACGCGGATGAAACACGCTTGCGTGAAGCATTGGATATTTTTGCCAATCTCGCGGAATCCCATCAAATTTTTTATTTTACCAAAGATCAAGCCGTCGCGCAGTATTTTGGCGAACGCTTTGGCGCGGAAACGCTTTTCAAAATCTGAATTCCACAAAATAAAAAAGGCCCGAATCTTTCGACTCAGGCCTTCTTGGCTGTGAGGGGGAGCCTATCTATGTCAATCGCCCTGCGGCGTTCAGATGAATCCCCAAAAAAATCATCCGGCCAACTGTGAGAGGGGCGTCGAGCGTCATGCTCTCCGCAGATTAAGGAAGAAATCATGCCACGTTTTTAGGCACTCACGATTATAAGCCGGATGCAAAGGTCTCTTTCGCTAACCGTCCTATCAGCGAGATCGAGTGACTTTGATCTTCATATTAGCAACCGCCGTGCCGCGATTGCAAAATGATTCGCATCAACTATGTGACAGCTCTCGCAGAAAACATTTAATGATTTTGCTGAATTTATCGGCAGGGGCGTTATGGAGAGTAGCGAAAACCTTGATTCGATCAAAAATTTTGGGGCCATGTTAGAGGAATCTTACAGAAGCGAATTACAAAATCGGAAGTGATACAGTTATTTAATCCACAAGATCGTAATGCCGGGATTGGATTGGCCCAAATCCGGATCCCCAAGCTGCCCGCACTCGTCCCGCATCTCTTGCGTTTCATCATCGAAAATGCTGTAATCTTCCCCGTTAATCACCGCGCGGAAATGACGTCGAAAGCGATAAGCCCAGTCGCGCACCGTTTCCCGGGTTGTACCGCCGCGGCCGTGGCTGCCATAGCCATGCACGATTTTGAGCACGCGAAAATTCTTTGAGCCGCGAATTTCTGTAAGCAGGTCCGTCAACTCAGCCTCGACTTTGGCCGGCGGGCGAGGCGGATGGCCGAGATCAACGGTGCGCATATAATTTTTAGCCGGCAGCGTCATGGCTCCTGCCTCAAATTTTTTAGCGTGTGGATTGGCCAAACGAAACGAACAAGAATTTCTACTCGTGTTTGCCGTTGGTATCCGTGCGCGGCAAAACGGTTTTGCGATAGGGCACCGCTTTACCGACTTTGCGAATGACTTTCTGATCGGTAATCACGTCGATACGCGCAATTTTAAAATCGCTGGGCAGATTCTGCGCGATCATGAGGACAAAAATGATGATGGGGTAAAATTGCACGCCTTTGCGGCCGCGGCGCTGGCGATAGCAGATCAACCCGGGCTGGCCGTTGACTTCGACCAACGCCGTCGCGTGCGGCGACAACCCCACCTCGAACATGCGTGCAAATTGCGTGGCAATGGCCTCCGGGCCGAAGAATGAACCCAGCGGTGGCATCACCAGTGCGGCGCGCTGATCAAACAACGCCGTGAGTCGAATCGGATCTCTCGCCACCAATATTTTTCCGAGACGGCGGGTCAGTTTTGCAGCAGCGGGATGCGACGGGAGAATCGGCTGGCGCGGTAATTTACTTTGCGCGGCATGAATGGTTTTTTGCGCAAAATGCAGGTGTTGCACCATTTGCTCGGCGGAGAGATTGGTCGCTGCCGCCGTCATCGCATCGCTTGCGCCCAAAATTTCTTTCATTAAAAAAACAGCGCGGGTTTCCGGCGCCAAGAGCTGCAACACATTCACGAACACCAGAGCCAGGCTCTCATAGGTCGCCACCGCCCGCTCCGGATATGCTTCGATAGCATCAATATCATACAACGGCATTTTGCCGGTGAGCAACGGTTCGACGCCTTGGCGTTCATTCACGGCAGCCGCCGGGCTCCCGTTCTGTTGGGAGAGTGACAGCGCCGAGGCATGAAGCGAAGCGAGGCTTGCGCCCACGCTGCAACGATACACCAGCGCCTGCCATGAGATTTCAGCAGACGTGACAATGTCTTCGATAATGCCGATTAACGCCTCTTGCGCCGCATCTTCGGCATCATCGACGTTTCCAATGAGACGATAGCACGTGGTGAACACCTGCGGCCGCAGACGCTCGAGCAAACGATCCAACGAGGGCCGGTCGCCCTGCTTGGCAAGATCAAAATCTGTTTGTACGGAGGAAATTTCTTCAATATCAGCCATGAGCATCAACCTTCTTCATTTCTGCGTGGGCAATATACTCAAAATCCGTTCGCTAAGGCAAGGCAAAAAACTAAACACTTGAGAATGCCCGCGGGATTCTGTATAGTGTCCACCACAACGATGGCAAGCGCCTGCATTTCTCGAACAAGAAGTTGACGAATTTTACTCGCTGGAACCGGCAACGATCAGAACGTTTTCACAAACCACGCGGGAGCATGACACCTAAAAACCGAACGCACCAGATCTTCATCACCGGCGGCAGCGGCTACATGGGACGCAGCTTGATCCCTCGTTTGCTGCAACGCGGCCATGAGGTTCGTGCGCTGGTGCGTGCAGGTTCCGAGCAAAAACTTCCGGCCGGCTGCACGCCGGTTTTGGGCAATGCGCTCGAGCCGCGTTCTTTTATGGATCACGTGCGGCCGGCAGACACGTTTGTGCATCTCGTGGGTGTGTCTCATCCCAATCCCTCCAAAGCCGGGCAATTCCGCACCATTGACCTTGCCTCCGTGCAAGCGGCGGTGCCGGCGGCCAAAGCCGGCGGCATACAGCATTTTGTTTATGTCAGTGTAGCGCAGCCCGCGCCGGTGATGCAAGCGTATGTACAAACACGCGCGGAATGCGAGGCATTGATTCGCGCCAGCGGGTTGCCCGCCACGTTCATTCGACCATGGTACGTGCTGGGCCCGGGACATCGCTGGCCTTATTTGTTGTTGCCGATGTACGGGCTCTTCGAACATCTGCCCGGCACGCGCAACACCGCGCTACGCCTGGGTCTCGTCACCCTCGAACAAATGGTCAACACATTAGCTTGGGCAGTAGAAAATCCCGGCCAAAGCATTCGTATTATCGAAGTGCCGGAAATCCGCCAGAAAAAACGGAGATCACATGACTGACAAAGTAGGCCGGAACGATCCTTGCCCGTGCGGCAGCGGGAAAAAATACAAAAACTGTTGCTTGAATAATTCCGCTCGGCAAGAAACCGGGCGTTCGCACGTCCCCTCATTTCGCTTCGAGCCGGGCAGCTATGGCGATACCGGCACGTTTATGCCGTCCATCGCTTGTTTGAAAGAAAACAAACCCGGCGAGTGGAACGTTCACTTTGTGCTCGTCCGGCCCGCAACGGTACATGCTGAGGAAGACGAAGCGTCCACCGCCGCAGAAAATGATTTAGAAGCGGCGTTTGCACAACGGGAACAAATCGGTTCTGACCTTGCTGTTGCCGAATATCTGCGAGCACGAGGTTACGCCAGCGTCGAAGGCTTTAAAATTGCCGGAAAAGGTGATATTGGTTTTCACAGTTGATTAAAAAAACATGCGTCTCATCGCGCTTGCATGCGCATATCGACTGCAAGAATACCCGGTAGATTGATTGAGGATTTCATATTGCGTACCATCTTATTCCTCCTCGCAGGCCTCGCTGTTTTTCTGGTTCTGCTTCGCTTGCTCGAACGCCAGATGGTATTCTTCCCCAGCAAATATCCCGCAGGATTCTGGCAGCCCGATCGTTTCGGTTTGCCGGTGGAAGAGGTTTCGCTGACAACTGCCGACGGCGTCAGCATTCATGGCTGGTTCGTTCCGCATGAAGCGCCGCTGGCAAATCTGTTGATGGCGCACGGCAACGCCGGGAATCTCAGCGATCGTATTGAGTGGCTGGCGCGCTTGCGCGAGGAAATTCCCGCAAACATGTTTATGTTTGATTATCGCGGTTATGGCCGCAGCGCGGGCTCACCGACAGAAGAAGGCTGCTATCGCGACGCGGAGGCGGCGCATGATTGGCTCAAACAGCACTCGCCCCGTTTACCGATCATTGCTCACGGACATTCTCTCGGCAGCGCTGTCGTCATCGAATTGGCCGGGCGGCGCGAGTTGGCTGGTCTCATCATCGAATCTGCCTTTACTGACGCCCACGACATGGCGCGGCTGATGTTCGGCGGCTTGCCCATGGGCTGGCTCACCAGCATGAAATGGGCGAGCAGCAAAAAAGTGCCGCAACTCAACCTGCCAAAACTTTTCGTGCATGGCGATCGCGATGGCGTCATCCCGTATGCGCTCGGCCAAAAGCTGTTTGCGGCCGCCGCCGAACCGAAGCTATTCATCACGCTGCACGGCGTTGATCATAACGACACGTTCATTTCCGGTGGTGAAATGTACTATCGCGCATTGCGCGAATTTGTGCAAAGCTGTGCAAAATCCGCAAGCCCCGATTCTGCCCAAGGACAAAAGTGAGCGCCGCAGCCAACGTCTCGAAAACGATTCCACGCCGCGCGGTTTTTGCCGTGTTGGCGGCGGGAGTCCTGGCCGTCTCGTTTTCGGCAATTTTTGTGCGCTGGTGCGAAGCGCCCGCCCTGGTCATTGCATTTTATCGTTTATTCTTTGCCTCGCTTTTTTTGATCTTGCTCACCGGCCGGCAAACGCTGGCGGAGGTACGCGCTCTCCCCCGCCAAACGATTGCCCGGTCCGCGCTCTCGGGCTGCGCGCTGGCCTGCCATTTTGCAACGTGGATATCATCATTATCTTATACCTCCGTTGCCAGCTCAACCGTATTGGTTGCGACGGTTCCGGTTTTTGTCGCGCTGGGCAGTGTTTTGATTTTGCGCGAACGGGTTCGGCCATTGCTCTACTGGGGTTTGCTGATTGCGCTTGCCGGAACCGTCGTGATCACACGCAGTGATGCGCACCGCGGCCAAAACTCGCTGCTCGGCGACGGCCTGGCGCTTGCCGGCGCGATCTTCGCAGCCGTTTATTTTCTTCTCGGCCGCAAACTGCGCCGCAACATGAACACCGCAACCTATGTTACCCTCTGCTACGCGATGGCAGCCCTGGTATTGCTGCCCGGCATATTCTTGTTGCAGCAGCCGCTTTTTTTGTATTCCTGGCAAACGTTCGGTTTGTTCTTGTTGATTGCGTTGATTCCACAAATGATCGGGCACACCAGCTTCAACTGGGCGCTGCAATACCTCTCCGCGCCGGCAGTGTCCATTGCCGTGCTCGGTGAGCCGATAGGTGCAAGCGTATTGGCATTTTTCTTATTAGAAGAAGGAATCAGCAGCGGCGCGCTTGCCGGCGGCATGATCACGCTCGCCGGTGTTGCGCTCGCGATCTATGCTGAGCCGCGGCAAAAGTGAGGGATCGCACATTCAGTTCTCATCGCAGTTTTTTTCGGTACGCTCGATTCCATTGAGAGTTTACTCGAATTTCTTCAAAAGCTCGGTGTTTTACTGATAAATCGAGGTCAACTCATCTCCCAATCAGAAGCCGCCTCATGAAAAAAATTCTCATTGCCGCCAATCGGCAAGCCGGCAAGGGCCGGGGTGCAAAAGTTTTGCAACACGCGGTGCACGCCTTGCAACAAAACGGCGTTGTGTGTGAAGTTTTGTTATCCGAGTATGACGGCCATTTGCTGCAAGCGCTGCCCGACCGTCTTACCGAAAAATGGGATACGATTGTAGCGCTGGGCGGCGACGGCACGCTGTTTCAAGTGATCAATTGCTGCTTACACACGCCCGGCTTCACGACGCCGCTCGCGCTGCTCCCGGCAGGAACGGGCAATTCTTTTTCAAAAGAGTTAACCGGCGAGGCAATCGAATCGGCGTGGCGCAAAATAATTTCAGATCAGCCCACCGCAATTGACGTGATTCATTGCCGGCCGCACGCGCCGGCCGCGGGCTATCCGAACGGTTACTATTTCATCACCGCGCTGGGGCTGGGATTTGTTTCGGAGGTGACGGTTAACGCGCTGCGCTTCAAGCGGCTGGGCGTGCTGGCGTATGCCTTAAGCGTGTTGACCAGCTTGATCCATCTCAAGACCACGCACATGAAAATGGTATTGGATGGCGAAACGATCGTCCGGGAAAATGTTTTTGTGATTGTCTGCAACTCGCGTTACGCCGGCGGCAACATGAAAATCGCGCCCGGCGCGCGGCTTGACGATGGCTTGATGGAAGTCATCGTACTGAACAAAGTGAATCGCCGCACGGTGATCCGGGCGTTTCCCTCGGTGTTTTCCGGGGCGCATGTGCATCATCCCAATATCGAAATCTTTTCCGGAAAAAAATTACATCTTGAAGCCGACCCCGTGCAGATTCTCACGCCCGACGGCGAAGTCGCGGGGCAGACGCCCGCAACCTTGACCGTGCAACCGCTACGCCTGAAGTTTATCTTATGAACGTCATTTCATCTATCTAAACACATGATCGATATCGTTTTCCTCGGCACCGGCTCGGCATTGCCCACCGCCCGGCGCAATCTTTCCGGTGTGGCGCTGCTGCGCCGGGGTGAAATTTTTCTGTTTGATTGCGGCGAGGCGACGCAAATTCAATTTCGCCGCGCGGGTTTGAAACCGGGCAAGCTGCGCTACATTTTTATTTCACATTTTCATGGCGATCATCTCTTCGGCCTGCCGGGCCTGCTCACCAGCCTCAAAATGCTGGGCTGCCAGCAGGAAATTCATCTCTTCGGCCCCGCGGGACTTGCATCATACATTCGTTTTCATCAGGATTTGTGCGGGTTTGAGTTGGGTTATCCGCTCGCCATTCACGAGATCACCGAAGGTTCCGAGGCCATCATCTGGCGCACGCCGGACTATCATGTCGAATGGCAACCGTTGCAGCATCGCATCTTCACCGCGGGCTTTGCTTTGGCGGAGACAAATCGCCCCGGCAAATTTGACGATGCAAAGGCGGGCGCACTCGGCGTGCCGTTCGGTCCAGAGCGCGGACGTTTGCAAGCGGGTGAAAGCATTGTGCTCAATGACGGCCGCACAATCAAACCGGAAGAAGTGATCGGCCCTGCGCGGCCCGGCCTTAAAATCGCGTACTGCGTCGATACCTCGCCTTGCCCGGGCGAAGAAATTCTTGCCCGCAACGCTGACGCCTTGATTGCTGATGCCACTTTTCCGTGGCAAGATCACGAGTGGGCGTATCAAACCGGCCATTCCACGCCGGCGGATGCGGGCAAAATCGCGCAACGCTGCGGCGTGCGCCAACTCTTCCTCACCCATTTTAGCGGCACACTCGGCCAAGCAGATTTGCCCGCCATGGCCGCCGAAGCGCGGGAATTCTTTCCATACGTGACAGCGGCAACGGATTTAGCGCGCTTCACGATTCGTGAAAGCGATTGACAAAGTAGGAGTGATTTTGTATATACTGATGTTCACAAATTCCCTTGGCGAGGATTATCGAGAAATCTCAAGGAATTTCACTGTTTTTTGCCAAATGAGCTGGCGCGAAGGCCGAGGTACGTCAAATCATGGCTGGCTTGCATGAGGGGGCAGTATGCTATCAAAAGTTTTAAGCGCGGCAGTGCTCGGCATTGATGCGTATCTTGTTACGGTGGAGACGCATCTCGAAGGCCAGTTGCCAGCAATTGCCACGGTGGGTTTGCCGGACGGCGCGGTGCGTGAATCCAAAGAGCGCATTGTTGCGGCGGTGAAAAACTCCGGCTTTCAGTTTCCGCAAAAACGTGTCACCATCAATCTCGCGCCCGCAGATGTTAGGAAAGAAGGCTCGGGCTTTGATTTGCCGATGGCCGTCGGCATTCTCTCGGCCGCGGGCACAATCAATCCGGAACGGCTCGACGATTACATCGTGCTCGGCGAATTGTCGTTGGATGGCACGCTGCAGCCGGTTCGCGGCGCACTGCCCATTGCCATCGCCGCACGTCAGCAAAACAAGCGCGGTTTGATCGTGCCCAAACAAAACGCCAAAGAAGCGGCGCTGGTGAAAGAGCTTGATGTGCGCGCGGCAGATTCCTTGCAGGAAGTTGTCGCATTTCTCAATCAAAAAGCTGAACTGTCGCGCTGCGGGTTGAATATTGACGAAGTTTTTTCAACGCATCGCAAATACCACGTTGATTTGAGCGATGTGCGCGGCCAAGAGCATGTCAAGCGCGCCATGGAAGTGGCGGCCGCGGGCGGGCATAATCTCATCATGATCGGCCCGCCCGGCTCCGGCAAAACCATGCTGGCAAAACGCTTTCCCACGATTTTGCCGGATATGACGCTGGCAGAAGCGCTCGAAACGACCAAGATTCATTCCGTCGCCGGCATCCTGCCCAACGACACGGCTTTAGTCGCAACTCGGCCTTTTCGCGCGCCGCATCACACCGCCAGCTATGCCGGACTCATTGGCGGCGGGCATGTGCCGCGCCCGGGCGAAGTGAGCGTTGCGCACAACGGCGTGCTCTTTTTGGATGAATTGCCGGAATTCGAGCGCAACGTGCTTGAAGTTTTGCGGCAACCGGTGGAGGATGGCCGCGTGACCATCTCCCGCGCCTCGTTATCGCTTACGTATCCGGCGCAATTCATGTTGATCGCGGCCATGAACCCGTGTCCGTGCGGATATGCCACTGATCCCGGCCATGCCTGTTCATGCACGCCGTTGCAAGTACAAAAGTATCTTGCGCGCGTTTCCGGTCCCTTGCTCGATCGCATCGATATTCATATCGAAGTGCCGGCAGTAAAATTTGCGGAGTTGGCGGGCGAGGCCACCGGTGAAACTTCTGAAAAAATCCGTGCGCGTGTGGAAGAAGCCCGGCAGCGCCAACTGCAACGCTTCCACCAGCGGCAACATTTGTTTTGCAACGCGCGGATGGAATCGAAAGATATTCGCAAATTTTGCCGCGTCGATGAGCAGGGCGAAGCCTTGCTGAAAATGGCGATCACCAAATTGGGGCTTTCGGCGCGCGCCTATGATCGCATTCTGAAAGTTGCGCGCACCATCGCCGACCTCGAAGGATGCGAAGACATCATGCCGCAATTCGTCAGCGAAGCCATTCAATATCGTTCACTGGATCGCCAACTCGGCGCCGCGCATTGAATCCCGCAAGCGCCCCCTTAAAGATGGCAAGAAGAGTGCAGGATTTTTTTAGAGTGTATCAATCGTTGCATCATGTGATCGCCGAGCAGGCGTTGCGGTTATCCACCTCAAGGAGCAGGAGTAAATATGTCAAGCTACTCGACCATTGCTTTACGCCACGAAGGCGACCTCATCGTCATCGAGGTTTTGCCGCGGCGGATATACTTGCAAGTGGTGGAAAAATTTCGAGCGGAATTGCATGACGCGCTGGCGTCGGCCAGCGGCGGCGTCTTGATCGATCTCGGGAAAGTCAGCGTCATGAACAGCGCCGGACTCGGCGTGCTGATCGCGGTATACGATCAACTGCAAAAGCAGAAACGCGGATTGGTGATTTGCAATTTGCTGCCGGTCATGATGGAGATTTTCAGCCGGATGAAACTCGAAACATTGATGCCGGTGGTGAAGTCGCAGGAGGAAGGTTTACAACTCTTACGGCAGGGATCGAAATAAAAAATCCCTGCTTCCGATCATATGGGCCTTCAAAGAACCGTGGTTGCACACGGTGGGTGCCGCCTTCTCGTTTTTTACGTCCACGGGATCCCGCCGAAGCAGGATGAGGCATGTAATACACGAGAGAGAGCTAAGTTCCCTACTTGAAGGTGTTGGCTCTTTGATTGTTACCCACACTACGGAACGCAGGGATATTCAATTTCGCAACACATTCGACTTTAATTTTCTCTCATTTGAACAACGGCTAATCTAGTAGATTCGATACAAAAGTCAAGTGTAAAATCTTTTTCAACTTTGCCGCGCAGAGTGAAATGTTATTTTAACCCTGATTTTATTGGCTTTTTTTACATCATTCGCCATAAAAAATTACCCGAACTATTTTTAAAAAAGAATATGCAAGAAGTCGGACGGCTTTTGATGATCGCCGGCATCGTGCTTGCCATCATTGGTTTTGTGCTCACGAATGCCAAATCTCTTCCCTGGTTGGGCAAGCTGCCGGGTGATTTTGTTATTCGCAAAGGAAATTTCACTTTTTATTTTCCATTGGCTACCTCCTTGGTGCTGAGTCTCGTGCTCACATTCTTGCTGTATTTATTCAGGAAAAAATGAT
>SZPB01000224.1 GCA_030263535.1 Cytophagia bacterium CHB2 | reverse complement strand
TGGCGATTGCCAAACGCAACAATGCCATGATCATCGCGAATCACGAAATTGCGACATTTTGCGGCTGGCAGGGCGCAAAGGCGCACGGCATGAGCATCGGCGGCGGACACAACTTTCCGTTTGGCCGTGTGAAGTTGACGATTGCGCATCATGGCTCGGGTTCTGAAACCGGCGACAGCTTTGTTTACCTCGGCAGCCCGGCCGGCTTTCTGATTTATGCCGACAGCAAGGTGGTTTATCACGCCGGCGACACGGCGTTGTTCCTGGACATGCAACTGATCGGCGAGATGAATGCGATCGATCTCGCGCTGCTGCCGATCGGCGACAATTACACCATGGGAATCCATGACGCGGCCAAAGCGGTTGAATTTCTCAAACCGAAGATCGTTATTCCGATGCACTACAACACGTTCGATGTCATTGCCGCCGATCCCCGGGAATTTTCAGCCAACGTTGCCAAATTGGGCGCGCGCGTGGAGATTCTCCGTCCGGGCGAAAGCTTTGAACTCTGATGCCGCATTTTCCGCTGAAAATTCGCTTGATCGCTGTGGGAAAATTGCGCGAATCGCATTGGGTGGCGGCAGCAAATGATTATGCGCAACGCTTGCAGCATTATCTCGATCTCGAAATCGTCGAGATTAAAGATCGTGTCGGCAAAGGCAAGGCAGACGCAGAAGCAGTCGCGGCGGAAGGGAATGACATTCGGCAAGCCTTGCGTCCGGAAGCCCGCGCGATTGTTTTGAATATTGAAGGCAAGCCGCTGAGCAGCACCGAGTTTGCAGACTGGCTGCAACATTGTTTTGCCGGCGGCCAGCGCGCGCTTGATTTCGTGTTGGGCGGTCCGCTGGGATTGAGCGCGGAGTTAATCAAACGCGCCGATGTCCGGCTTTCGCTTTCCACCATGACATTGCCGCACGAACTTGCCCGGATCGTGTTGCTGGAACAGCTTTATCGCGGCTGCACCATCTTGCGCGGCGAGAAATATCACAAATAGCAATTGAAAGGAAATTTCGTTGAGCGACTTCATCTCCACGAGCACTAAACCGGCAGCACAATATTTTCAAAAAGGGCTGGGGCTTAAGGCCTTCGCCCAGGAACAGCTAGCGCGTGATTATCACAGCGGGGTGGTTGAATATTTGCGCGCGCATGATTTTTCATTGCGCGTCGGCAACCTGCAATTTTTTCTGGCGAAGGAATTCGGATTTTGTTACGGCGTCGAGCGCGCGGTCGAATACGCGTATCAAGCGCGTGAGAAGTTTCCCGAGCGCCGCATCTTTCTCACCGGCGAAATCATTCACAATCCGCACGTCAATCATCGCATGCTCGAAATGAAAATTGGATTCTTGAGCGGGCAGTACAGCCGGGGCAACGATTTTTCGCTGCTGCGTCCGGAGGATGTGGTGATTTTGCCGGCCTTCGGCGTGACGATTCAGGAACTCAAACAACTGTCCGAGATCGGTTGTGTCTTGGTCGATACCACCTGCGGCTCGGTGTTGAATGTTTGGAAGCGCGTCGAACAATATGCCCGCGACGGTTTTACTTCCGTGATTCACGGCAAGTACAGCCACGAGGAAACCAAAGCGACGAGCAGCCAGGCCATGAAGTATGACAACGGCCATTATCTCATCGTGCGCGACATGGAGGAAACGGAAAACGTTTGCGAGTTCATTGCCGGCCGGCGCTCGCGCTACGATTTTCTGGCGCAGTTTAATAACGCGATTTCGCCGGGTTTCGATCCCGATCACCATCTCATCAAAATTGGGGTGGCCAACCAAACGACTATGCTGTCGAGCGAGTCATTGGCCATTGCCGAACGCCTGAAACGCGCAATGATGGAAAAATACGGCGCCGACACCGCAGCGGAACACTTTCGCAATTTTGACACGATTTGCAGCGCAACGCAGGACCGGCAAGATGCCGTGTTAGAATTAGTGAAAAAACAAAACCTCGATCTTATGCTTGTGATTGGCGGTTACAACAGCAGCAACACCAATCACCTCGTTGAAATTGCCGGACATTACACCCGCGCCTATCATATCGATGATGCGCGTTGTTTGATCGATCTCACCACGATCCGCCATAAACCGGTGAGCGCGCCCGCGGAAATCGAAGACAAGCATTGGCTGCCGGGCGGCGAGCTGAAGATCGGCCTCACCGCCGGCGCCTCGACGCCCAACAATAAAATCGGTGAAGCGATTGCGCGCATCGCCAGCTTGCGCGGGTTGAATGTCGAAGATTGGATGATCAACTGAAAACGTGAGCCAGTTTTATACGATTGCTTCGTTTTGCGCAAGCGAGCTGCGCGTGAAAGACTCGCGTTTCATCGCCTGGTTAACGCCGGCGGCAACGCGAGAACAAGCCGAGGAATTGATCGCCGAGCGCTCCCGCCAATTTCATGATGCGCGTCACAATTGTTATGCCTTGCGCGTGGGATGCGATGCGCGTTTGATCGCGCTTGCCAGCGATGCTCAGGAGCCTTCCGGCAGCGCAGGGCGGCCCATGCTGCAAGCATTAGAGTCACATCAGTTGACGAATATTGCGGCGGTGGTGACGCGCTATTTTGGCGGCACCAAGCTTGGCGTGGGCGGCTTGATGCGCGCTTACAGCGGCGCGGTGCAAGCGGCGATTGCGCAGGCGACTTTGCTGCCGATATTTGCAACCCGCCGCTTTGAGTTGCATTACGCCTACCAACTTTCCGGCATTGTCGACCGGGTCTTGCACCAATTCGAGGCCGAGATCATCAAAAGTGAATTTGGCATTGAGGTCAATCGTGAGATCGAGATTCGTGCCGAGCGAACGCCCGAGTTTAATCTCGTGTTGAATGAGTTGAGCGCCGGGCGCTTGCAAAGTAAGCTGGTAGAATAATATCAAATGCAAGAATGCCGGGAAGTCTAAATGTGTATGCGCAATATGATTGTGTGTACTGATCCTTCGACACAGATATTACCCCGTTTTAATTTTCATGCCAGCGCGATGATTTGTCCGGAAAAAGCCCTTGCATTCTCCTCATAATTTCTGTATTTTCGGCCACCTAAAGATTCACCTCCGTGAATTTCTGAGCTTGAAACTTTAATCAAGTCATTGATGATCAAACGGATGACCTGAGGCGAAATTGCCCGACAAATAGGCACAGGCAATGTGGCGCCTCGGTTTTAAGAATGGTTATCCGATTTTATTAAATTCAAGTTGTGAAAGGGATAGGTGACTATCCCTTCTTTTTAACGTTCTTTGACAATCGGTAGAAGCCAACACGGCCAACCCTGCATGAACTCAGGCTCGTGCTTTCGGATCGCGTAAAGATGCAGAAGCAGAAGCATGAGCATGTTCTGAGTTGATTGCAGCGTTCACTGGCGCTTGACGCGGGTAGGCTTGCCCTCTTGCGGGATATGCGGAATCCCAAATTGTCGGGAATCGCTCACGCCCCGTAAGCGGTCGGGGCTGCCAACGCAAAAAGCAAGCGCAGAGAACGATCCGTCAAAGATGAACCTCTTACTATCATATGGGAGAGTATGACGACAGTATCCAGCAATACGCTCGTACGGGCCAGCCGCCGCGAGCACAACTCCCACCAAATTTCTAGGAGTGATATGAGAAAAGAGATTTTCATCAACTCCTCGGTTGGCGAAACAAGGATCGCAATCCTCGAAGACGGAAAATTGGTGGAACTTCTGACCGAACGGCCGGAAAATGAGCGCATGGTGGGCGATATTTACCTCGGCAAGGTGGTGAATGTCGTGAAAGGCATGAGAGCGGCCTTCGTGGACATCGGACATGAGCAAGATGCGTTTCTTCATTTCAGCGATATTGGTGAGTCGTTGTTCGACTATCAAGCGTTTCTAGATCTTGAAGAAACCTCGGGCAGCGGCCAGCCGCCGCAACGTCCGCATTCCTATCATAAGCCGATTCCGAAAGAGGGCCAGGAAATTTTGGTGCAGATCATCAAAGAACCGATCAGCACGAAAGGCTGCCGCATCACGACGGAGCTGTCGATCGCCGGGCGGTATATGGTTATTGTACCGAACAGCGATATGGTCGGCGTTTCAAAAAAGGTGGTAGACGTCCGGGAAAAACGGCGTCTCAAAAAGATCGCGCAGGCGATCAAGCCAAATGGTTTCGGTCTCATCATTCGCACGGTGGCGGTGGGCAAAGATGAAGAAGCCCTGCGCGCCGACCTTGACAATTTGAGAGCAACTTGGAAAAAGACCGACGCCCGCCTCAAGAAAGAAAAGCCTCCCTGCCTGGTTTATAAAGATCTCGCCATGGCCTCCAGCGTAATTCGCGATTTATTTACGCCTGATATCGATCGGGTAGTCGTGGATTCGCGCCGGCTGCACCAGCAGACGGTCAGATATCTGCAAGACGTCGCGCCGCAGTTCGTGGAGAAAGTCGAATTGTATCGCGGCAAGAAACCGTTGTTCGACACGTACGGCATCGAGCAGGAAATTGAGAAAAGCCTGTCGCGCAAAATTTGGACGAGAAGCGGCGGCTACATCCTGTTCGATCACGCCGAAGCTCTGTCCGCCATTGATGTCAACAGCGGCAAATTCATGGGACGCGCGGGCCACGATGAAAACGCCCTCAAGATTAATCTCGAGGCGGGGCGTGAAATCGCCCGGCAGCTTCGTCTCCGCGACATTGGCGGGATCATTGTCATCGATTTTATCGACATGACCGATCCCAAAATGCGAAAGCGTCTTCACGATGAATTCCGGCGCGAGCTCCGTAAAGATCGTGCACAGTCCAACATCAGCCAAATCAGTGAGTTTGGCATGATTGAGATGACGCGCGAAAGGGTGCGACCTAGTTTGCTGTTCTCCTACTCCGACTCGTGTCCGACCTGCGAGGGAACGGGACGTGTAATCTCCAAGGCAACTGTGCTCACGCGCATCGAGCGTTGGCTGATGCGATACAAGTTCATCGGCAATGAGCGCTCGCTGGGCTTGGTGGTGCATTCGGAAATGATGAAATTTCTGACCTTGGGATTCCGTAGCCGCATCCGCCGCCTGATGTGGAAGTATTGGATGAAAATACAAGTCATGGTGGATGATACGTTGCGGCTCGAAGACTTCAAATTTGTCTCGAAGCGAGATGGACGGGAGATTACGATGTAAGCCGGGCAATGTTCGCAGCGTCTTGCGGCGCTGAACAGGTCTGCCATTGCCGGCAAATCGAGGGAAATTAGACCTTGACAAAAAGCGGTGCTTTCGTTAAATTGCGCACCGCTTTTTTATTTTCGGCAAGTCATAAATTAAAATGGAGTTTGGCATGTACGCCTTGGTGGAAATCGGTGGCGAACAATTCCGAGTTGAAAAAGATGCGAAAATTCGCACGCAAAAGCTGGCAGGTGAATATGGCGCCAGCGTTTCTTTCGATCGCGTGTTGATGGTTAACAACGGTGACCAAGTGGTTGTGGGCCAACCAACGGTTGCCGGCGCCAAGGTTGAAGGCACGATTGTGGACCAGGATCGCGACCCAAAAGTCATTGTTTTCAAGAAGAAAAGGCGCAAGGGTTATCGCAAGCTTAACGGCCACCGCCAGCATAAAACCATCGTTCGTATTGACAGTATTATTGCTTAAAAATCAAGGAGTTTATTCATGGCGCATAAAAAAGGCGTCGGCAGCTCGCGCAACGGTCGCGACAGCAACGCGCAATATCTAGGCGTGAAAAAATATGACGGCGAGAAAGTTCTGGCGGGCAACATTCTCGTGCGCCAGCGCGGCACGCGCATCCACCCCGGTGACCATGTGGGCATTGGGAGAGACGACACGCTCTTCGCGCTCGCCAACGGCAAAGTCAAATTCAGCCGCTTGGGCAAGACCAAGAAAAGAGTCAGCATTATCACAGAGTCATAAAAAAATCAGGCAGGCCAACGAATAAACTTCAGTTGGCCTTTTTTTATTGTGGGATTTTACTGTTCGGACGAAGTCGTGTTCGGACACGAAAAATGTGTGAGAGGAGCCTATATGAAGATTACAGTGGTTGGAGCAGGACATGTGGGCGCTACGACGGCGTTGCGCGTCGCTGAAAAGCGCCTGGCGAACGAAGTGGTGTTGATCGACATTCTCGAAGGCATTCCCGCGGGTAAAGGCCTGGATTTGTGGGAATCGGCCCCGGTAGAGGGATTTGATTGCAAAGTGATTGGCTCGACAAATGATTATTCCCTCACCAAAAATTCCGATCTTGTCGTGATTACCGCGGGCCTGGCGCGCAAGCCCGGCATGAGCCGCGATGATTTGCAGGAAAAGAATGCGGGCATCGTCAAAACTGTAACCGAGAACATCGCCAATCATTCGCCGCAATGCAAAATCATCGTGGTCACCAACCCGCTGGATGTCATGACATACGTCGCGATGAAAGTCAGCGGTTTCGAACCAAACCGGGTGTTCGGTATGGCGGGCGTGCTGGATACCGCGCGCTATCGTACGTTTATCTCGATGGAATTGGGCGTGTCGGTGCGCGACATTAGCGCGCTGGTGTTGGGCGGCCACGGCGATGACATGGTGCCGCTGCCGCGTTTGACCACGGTGGGCGGCATTCCGCTGACCGAGTTGATGAGCGCCGATCGCATCAACGCCATCGTCGATCGCGCCCGCAACGGCGGCGCGGAAATCGTGAAATATTTGAAAGAAGGCAGCGCCTATTATGCGCCTTCTGCCGCCGTAGCGGAAATGGCCGAATCTGTGATTCGCGATTCTAAACGTGTATTGCCGTGCGCGGCGTGGCTCAACGGCGAATATGGCTTGAAAAATGTGTATTGCGGCGTGCCGGTGAAGTTGGGCAAAGACGGCGTTGAGAAAATTTATGAAGTCAAATTGAACGAGGCCGAATTGAAGATGCTGCAAGAATCCGCCGGCCACGTGCAAGCCAGCATCGCGAAACTGAAGCTGTAAAAAGTCCTGACGTTACTTGTGCAAAATTCATGGGCGATCACGTGATCGCCCATTTTTGTTTGTGCCGAGAGATATTGCCGGCTCTATTTAGGTTGTGAAGTCTTTGGAATGCCCTCGTGTCCGATTCGGGCTTGCTTGCGTCACGCCCTTGCGGGCTCGATCTCCACTTTGATATTCGACCATTTGCCTTGTTGAAAGCGCAAAAACGAAAGGACGGCGCGCAACGCGTGCCCCATGACGATCGCGAGCCAAATATCATGGGCTTGTAAGTTGCGCGTCATCTGTAAAAAACCGCAGAACCCGAGTGGAATCGCGATTTGTGAAATCAATGTGATGTACAGCGGGCTGCGGGTGTCGCCCGTACCTTGCAATCCTCCGGTATAAGACAGCGCTACCGTGATGAACAATCCCGAAATACTCAAATAGTGCAGCAGTTGCACGCCAAGATCGACGACGATCGGGTCCGTCATCCCAAAAAGCGCCAGCAATTGTTGGGGAATGAATATAAACAACGCGCCGATCACAGCGGCAAGCGTGAGACCGAGACGAGACGCGGTGTGCGCCGCTAAGCGTGCACGCTCAATTTTTCCCGCGCCGAGATTTTGTCCGGTAAGCGCCGCGGTCGCGCCCATCAATCCCACCGACGTCCAGGTAATCAACGAGAACAATTCTGTGTACCCCACGGCATAAGCCGCCTGCGCTTCTGCGCTTTCCGGCAACGAGCCGATGAAACGCAGCATCATCACCCCCGCAAGATTCATGGCAACGCCCTGAAAGCCGGTCGGCAAACCGAAGCGAAAGAGCGAGGTGATGATGCTCCAATCCGGCCGCCAATTCATCTTGCGCGAGAATTGCACCACGAGTCGTTGCGAAAAGAGCAAATAAACGCCCAGCGCAGCAGCAATGCCGGCGGCGAACACTGTGCCTATGGCGGCGCCGGCCGTGCCGAATACCGGGATGAGTATCATATTAAGAATCAGGTTGAGCACGGTCATAACGATGCCAAGGCGCAGCGGCGTTTTGGCGTCACCCGCCGCGCGCATGGCGCCGCCGAGCATGAAGAAGAGCATCTTGCCGAGGCTGAACACGAACATCAAGCGCAAGTAAGGCAGGGCTTCGGCTTTGACGGCCGGCTGCGCATGCACGAGATTCAACAATTGCGGCGCAAAAATGTAGCCCAGGGGCGCCAGTATCAAACAGGAAATGACCACCGCCGTCAAAAAGGCTTGATAAACCACGCGATTGACTTTATCGGGCTGTCCCGCGCCTGCAAAACGCGCGACCAAAACACCCATGCCGCTGAAAACGGAGCTGGTGAACACGATTACCACCAGAAATATCTGCCAGCTCACGCCAATCGCGGCGTTGGCAGTATACCCAATGAACTGGCCCACCATCACGTGATCGATAATGCCTTGCAAGCCGCCGATCATGTTTTGTAAAACTGTCGGCCAGGCAAGCCGCCAAAAGGCTTTGAGAATCGGGCCTTCGATGAGTTCACGGTCGAACGTTTTTGTGTTTGAACGAGGTTCTGCCATAATCTGCTTTGTGTGTGTGATTGAAGTCTTTTTACAAATTTATTGACACGAGATGAACGGCACGGCGCGCATGAATCATACGGCTTCTTCGCTGCGTTGCAAGATGAACAAAGGCGCTTCGGGCGGGCAGCCCAGGCGCACCGGAAACCAATGCCCGGCGCCGCTTGAGGTATAAAGCTGTGAGGCGCCGCGCGCATAATGCCCCCACAAAAATTTATCCGGCGCCCAGTTTTCAAACAAACTGCGGCCGTTAAGGCCGATTTGCATGCCGTGCGTATGCCCCGACAAAGTCAAATCGATGCCGAGGTGTGCGGCATGCGTAAAGCCGGTGGGGCGATGGCTCATAAGAATTTTAAAGGCCTCTGACGGAGCGTCTGCCATTGCCGCGTCAATGCTGGCCTCAAAAAACTCCGACATGTCCCGGCGTATCATGCGTTGCGGGTCATCGGCGCCGCCGAGATAAATTGATGAACCATTCCAGGACAATCGCGCGCCTTCGTTGCACAGCAAGGGCACCGGTCCGGCGGCAAAGCTTTTGCGCACAGTTTTGATGCCGCGAAAGTATTCATGATTGCCGAGCGACGCAAACACACCGAGCGGCGGTTTAAGTGAAGCCAGCATCTCCAGCAATTCTGGCAAAAGATTCAAACGATCGGCGAGATCACCCGTCACCAAAACGAGATCTGCTTTGAGTTCCGCCACTCGCGTGAGCAACTTGGCGACATCATGTAATTGTATGTAATAGCCGACATGAAAATCGGAAAAGTGCAGAATTTTCAAACCGCGCAAGCCCTCCGGCAGATGTTTGAACTGGAGCGGAATTTCAGGAATACGGATCTCGCCGAAGGCCTGCGCAAAGCCGCTGGCACTCGCGGTCATGAACATCGCAGGAAAGGCGACGGCAGTCGTGCGCAAGAAACGCCTCCGGCTCAAATTCAGCGATTCGCCCTCAGGTGTGTGCTTTGAGGCGCGCGCCTCGAGTCGATCTTCAATCCAGTGCGCTAAACTCGTGAGTGGCAGGGCGAAAAAGATTGCCAGTGCAAACAAAGATACGAGGGTTGAGACGACCGCGCTAACGCCCATGAATTCGGTTGCATTCATGGCGGCTGCTATCGCCCAACAGGTATTGAAAAAAATGCTGAGTGCAGGAAGAAGTCTGACCGCAAGGCGAACGTTGCGGTATTTCCACCATCGAGTATGTAGAGTGCGAAGGCCTTTGGAAATCCCCATTGACACCAAAAAAACAAACGCGGCATTGACAAACATCGGAATAAATGTACGCATGTTCTCCTGTATAGCTATTCTAAAAATTTTGAAACGCCAATATAAGAAATCGCAGACTGCAAATCACGCAATTCCTTTTGCGAATAAATGTCAATTGCATGATTGGTGAACAAATGGCTCGCAGAGAAAGGCTCTGGCTTTAGAATGAATAAGTCACATCAACAGAAAAGAGCGTGTTGCGCGAGTCGCTGGCTTCCTTGAGTCGGCTGATTTCGTTGTCATAATTCGCGAATGCGCCAAGCTGCCACTTGGGGTGGAAGGTCCAGGATAGAAAAAGCAGGAGGGAGTTGATATTGCGGTCGGAATACGAACTGGAGAGCAGCAAATTGTCGGCAGAAACGTCAGGATAGGTTCGGACTTGAAAGGCATTACTGGCGCTTAGCAAAAATCCTTTGGTGGTAAAAAGATCAAGTCCGAGTGTGAAGCCGTGAGCATAGTAATCTGCATAACCCAAAAGGCTGTTATGTGCTTCATACTGCCGCAACAAAAAGAGATAACCTATGCTCGCCTGCCAGTCGCGCATGAATTTGAATTGCACTTGCGGATTGGCTTTGAGGTCGAGAAAATCAGGCGCTAAATCGTCGCGTACTTCCGCAGGATAGACGCGACTAGTGAAATCGCTTTCCAGGCGCAGGGCGGCAGAGGCGCCGATGCCGAACCGCAGATCCGCACGCAGATAACCTTCCTGGTGCGTGTTTTCGTAGGTACTGTCGGAAATGCCGCGGCGATAAACGCGCCGGCGCCAGAGATTCTCAATAAAAATCGACGAATTTTGCGCCGAGTGTTTGAACCAGCTCGTTTCGAGCCGGTGTTCGAAGTAATCGTGTTCGGCAAAACGCTGATGCCGCCGGTCGTTGAAACTGTAGCGCGCACGCAGCCGTGAAGAAAAACCGGCGGAATAAATCGCGGCCAGACTTGCTTCATTGTGAGTATAGTTGCGTGACAGCTCGTCTTCATTTTGATAG
>SZPB01000223.1 GCA_030263535.1 Cytophagia bacterium CHB2 | reverse complement strand
CAATCAATAGGAACGCTGTATCTTCTCCACTTTCTATTTGAAATAGTCCTGAATCTTGCTTTAAGATTTTTCTCATCTCCGCCTCAAAAACATTAACCGGGTTTCACTATCTGTTGCCGCTGCTTCCTTTTCTTGCAATTTCAGCGGCGCATGTTGCCGTGGCGCAATTGCAAAAACTCTCCACCACCCGCATGCGCGCAATGGCGCTCGCGGTGCTGCTTGTCCTTACGCTACAACCGCTGTATCGCAGCGCGGCTTTCAATGACCGGCTAACCCGTATCGACACGCGTTCGCTCGCCAAGGAATGGGTGGAAATACATATCCCAGCGGGGACAAGGATCGTCATCGACAAGGGCCGCTACCGCAGTCACTGGGCGCCGCCGCTGGAGGAATCTGTTGCTGCGTTGCAGAGAATGCTTGCCGCCACCGATGATCCCGGCAAACGCGAATTTCTGCAAAAAAAACTGCAACATCTGTCAGGCATCACTTACGATTTGATTTCCACGGAATGGGGAACGAAAATTGAAAGCTTGGATTACTACAAGACGATTGGCGTGAAATACTTTGTCATTTCCGAGGATGTTCGTGCATGCTTTCTGCGGCCTAATGCGAAGCGTTTCTTCCCGGCCGCGGCAGCCTTTTATGATGCGCTCGCCACACGCGCGGATGTCGTTCTCCTGCGCACGTTTGATCCGGCAATCGGACAAAACCCCGGGCCCTGCATCAAAATTTATGGCTTTCGCGAGGCTTTAGCTCGGTCAGCAGAAATGGAAGTTTTGTGTGCGAAATAGCCCTCTGGCCTGCAAGCAACACGTCATGCTGATCATTTTCCCTTGATCTGCTTGTCGATTGCAGGTGCCAGCAGACTCTTGTTTTTTTCTGTGTGAATCGTTCCTGTCAAGGTCATAATCGAAAATGCCGGCGCGCCAAATTTCAACTTATGTGATGCGATCCGGTACTCGGAGCCGCGTACATGGTTCTCGCCGGCGGAAGTTCGATAACTTTGCAAAGTCGACAAATTTAGATTTTGCACGTTAACGGACACTTGCAGGGCAGTTGCCAAACGGTTAATAAAAACGATTTGTGCACTATTTTCTCCCTGGTGATGAAACGCGCTGACCAAGAGATCGTGATGATCAGACTGGGCTGCGATCCGCACAGCGCCAGCGGGAATATGCCAGGAGAACTGTCCCATTGCATAAAAAATCGGATTACGGCTGGCATCGGGATTAACGGCATAATCTCTTCCCAGCAACGCCCACTGAAAACCCAGACTGGCGTTGCCATGAGTGAGAATGTTATGCCACATCTGTGCGCATTCGAAAGCCCACGGCCACGTTGTGTTTGGAATGTGCCGCGGCGTGGTTCCAACTTCGGTGTAATAAACCGGCAGCCCGCGTGCAGCCGCTAACCTGGCAATACTCGCGAAGGCTGTGTTCCATTGGTCAGGGCCGCCTTCGACATAATATGTGTGATACGATATCGCGCTCAAGAACGAGACGGCAACAGAATCGTTCAACAAGGCGGGCACCCACACTTCGGGATCGAAATGGGGTGAGGCTAAATCCGGCGCGACAATTTTTGTTGTGAGTCCCTCGCGCTTGAATTTCGCACCGACGATTTTGATCATGTCCCGCAGCTCTTCGGGTGAATATTCCATGAACGTGCCATCCGGTTCATTGGCCAAAACGATTTCGGAAATTTCGATATTGTGGCGGTCGCGCGCCCACAGCAGATATGCCGCAACCGACTCTGCAAACTCGGGATAACGGCTGCACGTCAGGCGGCGATGATTCTTTTTAGCAGGATCGCTTACCATCCAATCGGGAAGGTTCCAGATTCCGATCATCAGCCTTTTATCAGGGAGGTTGGCAATTTTATTCATCATAGCGAAATCGCTTTGCACCAACAACGCGGGCACATCGCGCTGGTGAAAACGCGCGGCAAAGTACTCCCAGTTAAAATGATGCGGGTCGTCATCGTCGTTCTCCCTTTCCCAGCTATCGAACTCCGTCGCCATGCGTACGTGTGTGATGCCTGATTCCTTGAACGCAACTGTGTAAACCCGTTCATCCGCCCAGCCATTCCACTTATTCAAAATCCAGCTATAGGTATTGCCGCCCCACCCATGAATCGTTTGAAATGTGTCGCCGCCGTCAATCGTGACAATTGCTTGCGCATGTGCGAGGGTCGCGCCGCAGAAGACGAAACTCGCGCACAGGTGTTGCAAAAACGGACGCGATAATATTGACATGCCGATTTACTCCTCGTAATAGGTTTGCATTTATGCGGGTAGAACTGCCGTTTGCTTACCGAAGATGCCTATGAAATGCGTAAGCAGTTTTTGAACTCACCGGTCAAAGCGGGTTCAAACATGATAGCAGCTTTGCCCGCCGGGTGTTACGCTTCATTCCACTCCGCGCCGTTGTTCTAGAATGAAATGTGACGGCGAGAGGGAATTTTTTCAGGACAAGAATCATTTCCGCGATAACTTTAAAAATAAGGTGTGGCGTTCGGACGCTCGTCTGCGTATTTCCTGGCATTGCCCTTGCTCAAGGAGAAATTATCACCCGGCAGGCTCGCTTCAAAAATAAGGAGATTTGAATGATTCGCATCGCTTACATCGTCACGCGGTTTCCAAAATTATCGGAAACGTTCGTGTACCGTGAAGTTCTCGAGTTGCGCAAACAAGGCGCTGAGGTCGAGTGCTTCTCGATACATCGTCCGCTGCCGGAGCCACTGCCGCCGGAGGCGAAGGCATTGTCACAAGAAACGACCTATCTCTGGCCGCCGCATCTTCTGCGATTCCTGCTCGGGATATTGAAACTCGTTGCGCTCTATCCCGGTAAATTTTTCGAAACCTTGACTTTTTTTCTGCGGCGGGCGCCTCAAAATTTCAGCGGGAAGCAGCGCTTCGTGTTGCATTTTCTCGAAGGCGCATATCTGGCGCATCTGTGCCGGCAGCGCAGCGTCGAATACATTCACGCGCATTTTGCCAACGGCCCTTCCAGCGTGGCATTAGCCGCGCATATGTTGAGCGGCATTCCGTTCGGCTTCACGTGCCACGCGCAGGACATTTATTCCGACCCGCTCATGCTCGATATCAAAATCAATCGCGCGCAATTGCCCTTGACGATTTCGCAATACAATCGCGAATACATCTTCGAGAATTATTTCCTGCAGAACAGGGCCAAGCTGCGCCTGCATCGCGTTGCAATCGATCTTGCGCATTTTCGCCCACGCCCTCGCGCGGTTGCGAGCGGAGATTCCCCGTTGCTGGTGGCCATTGGCCGGCTCGTTCCCAAAAAAGGCTTCATTCATCTTATTCACGCCTGCGAACGGCTGGCGCAGCGCGGCATCGCTTTTCGCTGCCAGATTATCGGCGAAGGGCCTGAGCGTGCGGCCTTACAGGACGCCATTCTCGCCGCCAAACTAGAGGATACGGTGAGCTTGCTCGGCGCACAACCAGACGTTAAAAAATATTTGCATGAGGCAGATATTTTCGTGATGCCCTGCGTGCTTGACGAATCCGGCGACCGCGACGGCATCCCCACGACGCTGATGGAAGCCATGGCCATGCAAGTGCCGGTGATCTCCACCAACGTTTCCGGCATTCCCGAATTGGTGCGACACGAGCAAACCGGGCTTCTGACTCCGCCGGAAGATGCGGAAGCATTGACACATGCGATTTGCCGTTTGATCGTTGACGAAAAACTCCGGCAGGAACTCGCCGCCTCCGGCCGGCGCCACATCGAGTTGCATCATGATCTCGCGACGAATGCCGGACTGCTTCTGCAAAACATTCTGCGGCGCTCCTCCTCGCGCGACGATCATACCGATTCGAGATATGATGCGACGATTGCGAATCGCATGTCCAGATGGAAGAGCAATCACTTCGCTGGAAACATGCAAGCGTCGTTTGCATGAGTTTTTCATATACAACCAAACCGAAGCGCCTCTGATCCGCACCGCCGGGTTAGAAGCCGTGGGGTTTGAAATTCAGAGTTGAGGCCTGCAGTGCTTGGGCCGCGGACAAAACATGCCATAGTGCGAGGATGACAATCATGCTGGGAACCTATGCCATTATCTCACCGGTGCGCAACGAAGCCAAATATCTTGATCGCACGATTCAATCCGTCATCAAGCAAACGTGGCGGCCGGTGGAATGGGTGATCGTTGACGACGGCTCTTCCGACGATACGGCTACAATCGCCGAAACCGCAGCGGCGCAACACCCGTGGATCAAAGTCATACGCCGCGCGAATCGCGGCTTCCGCGAACCTGGAAAAGGCGTGGTGGCAGCATTCAACGAGGGTTTGGCGCAGCTTGGCCAAAAACAATCTGATTTCATTTGCAAGATGGACGGCGATTTGGAGTTTGCGCCAAATTATTTTGCCACGCTCTTGCGAGAATTCGAGCGGCGGCCAAACCTGGGTATGGCGAGTGGCGCGACGTTTTTGCAAAGGCCCAACGGTAAAGTCATGCAGGAAAAAGTTGCGCCCAATTTCGTGGTCGGCCCCATCAAGCTGTATCGCCGCACATGCTTCGAAGATATCGGCGGCTTGGAGCCGCATCTGGGCTGGGACACGATCGATGTTTATCGCGCCCGCATGTGTGGCTGGGAAACCGCCAATTATCCCGATCAGGTCGTGATCCATCTGCGCCAAATGGGCACGGCCAAAGGCATCGTGTGGGGAAAAATAAAAACCGGCATGGGTGAGCACTATTACGGCTCGCATCCGCTCTTCGTGCTGGCGCGCTGCCTCTATCGCATGAGCGAGCGGCCTTACGGCATCATCGGTTTGTCTATCGCGCTGGGTTATATGAAAGCGCTGCTGCAACGCAAGCCGCGCATCAACGATCCGCAGTTCATCAAATTCTTACGCGCCGAGCAGCTTGCGCGTTTACGGCAAATGCTCATGCCCTGGAGGCGCCGTGCTGCGACCGCAGCAATCCATTTGAACAAAACACTAGCGGCGCCTTCCCGGGTCTCCACCTTGACGCACGGCTGACGGATTGCATGGTTTGCAATGCTGCGATCACTTAATCTCTGGATTTTAATTCGTGTGAGCCGAAAGCATTTCGCGCCGTGGCAGCGCGGTAATTCCAATTTCGAAGGACCACGCGCTTAATGCAACAGGCCATCCGTTGCAAGAACATTTGACTAACGAGCGCCTTTTCAGACGGACACCAACTAACCTCAGGATAAAGCAATCATGAAAATCGACATTCTCGGCATCAAGGTGGATCGGGTCGGCATGTCTGAAACGATTGCGAGGATTGAAAAATTCATTACCGACGGCATTCCACGCATCGTTATCACGCCCAATGTCGATCATCTCATCAAAGCGCGCAAGGATAGCGACTTCAAACGCATTTATGCTAGCGCCGATCTTTCCGTGCCGGACGGCGTGCCGCTGCTCTGGGCGGCAAAATTCCTCGGCACGCCACTGATCGAACGGGTAAACGGCACCGATTTGTTTGAAGCATTGTGTGCACGCGCCGCCGGCAAGGGCTATCGCATCTTCTTTCTCGGCGCGGCGCCGGGCATTGCCGCAGCCGCAGCCAGGACATTGGAGCGACGCCATCCCGGACTCCAAGTTGTCGGAACCTATTCACCGCCGTTCGATTTTCTCGAATCTGCGGCAGAAAACCAAAAAATCGAAGACATGATTCGCGCCGCCCGGCCGGACATTCTTTTCGTTGGCCTGGGCGCGCCGAAGCAGGAGAAATGGATTGCTCGGCACCGGCATCGTTTGCTGGTGCCGGTGAGCATCGGCATCGGCGCATCGTTTGAATACGTTGCCGGCTGCACGGCGCGGGCGCCGTATTGGATGCAACGAACCGGCTTGGAGTGGCTATACCGTATCGTCGAAAATCCTGGACGTTATTGGCGGCGCTATGCGGAGGATATGGCTTTCTTTCCGCTGGTTTTTGCACAACGTCTCAAACGTCTGTCGCAAAAAGGCACGCCGCGCCCGGCGTATTAAACAAACCAATTCGTTGTTGCAAGTGTAACAGTAAGAATGGCAAAGAAATCATGTGTGGCATATCAGGAATTTTTTTTGTTGATGAACCTCGGCCCGGCATGGCGAGCCGCATCCATCGCATGACGGATACCCTCCGCCATCGCGGCCCGGACGATGAAGGCTATTGCCTGGTCAACAGCAAAACCGGCGCTTGCCGTTTCGCCGCCGGCGCGGAATCCGTGGAGGAAATTCGCAACGCGCTGCCTACGATCGACGGGCTGGATCAAGAGCCTTATGATTTGGCGCTTGGACACCGGCGCTTTGCGATTCTCGATCTGACAGCCGGCGGGCATCAACCCTATTTCGATGAGCGCAGCAACATTGGCGGCGTGTTCAACGGGCTGATCTACAATTACAAAGAGGTCAAAACCGAGCTGGAAGCCGAGGGCGTGTCCTTCTACACGGATTGTGATACGGAGGTGCTCTTCAAGGCCTATGCCTTCTGGGGTGAACGCTGCTTTGCCAAATTCAACGGGACGTGGGCAGTCGCGATTTATGATTTCAACAAACGCGAATTGCTTTTGTCGCGCGACCGCCTCGGCAAGAAACCGATTTATGTTCATCGCACGCGCAACGCCCTGTATTTCGCCTCAGAGATCAAAGCGATCCTGCGCGTGCTCAATACCGAGGTGCGCGTCAACGAACGCGCCGTGTTTGATTATCTCATCGGCGGTTATCGCGATCTCTCGAATACCACTTTTTATGAGGACATCGAAAGCCTGCCGCCGGCTTCCGTGTTGCGCATCAACGCGCGGGGCGAAACCGCTTCTTCGAAATATTGGGACTTGCATTCGAACCGCGACAGCGCGCTCGCCTCGGCAGCGCCTGGTGAAGTTGCCAAAGAGTTGCGGCGCATACTCGAAGACGCGGTGCGCATTCGGCTGCGCGCCGATGTCAATCTCGGCATCGAGTTGAGCGGCGGCTTGGATTCTTCTTCGATCGCGGGATTGGCCAGCACCGTTCAGCCGCGGCAGCTTTCCTGCTTTACGGTGGAATATCCACAGACGAAGTGGAACGAAGAGCCTTACGCGCGCGAAGTCGCGATGCGCTTTAAAATGGACTATCATGTCGTGCGCTCGCCGGAACGTTGGTTTTGGAATGACGTCAATGAATTCGTTGCTTTGCACGAAGAGCCGTTTCATTCGCCGAACTTGCACACCCAGCAGGCGGTGTGGCGGCTCATGCACGACACCGGCATTCGCGTCATTCTGTACGGCGCCGGCGGCGATGAAGTATTCGCAGGGTATCGCAAAGAATACTTCTATCGCCATCTGCGCGATTTATTGAAACGCGGGCAAATCGCTTCCTTCGCGAAAAATTTCATGAACTTTTCCGAGCTTTCAGCGCACGAGCTGCTGGCCAAAGCCTGGCAGCAGTTTATGCCCAAGCCCAACAACACGCTGCCGGCGCACAGCTTATTCACCAACGGCTTGGCCCATTTTCCCATGCTTGCGGCAAACGGCGGCACGGCAGAAGCGCAACTGTACATGAACATGACGGAGCTGAAGATGCCGTATTGGCTGCTGTCGAATGACAAGAACTCGCTTGCCATTCCGGTCGAAGTGCGGGCGCCATTGCTGGACTATCGTTTGGTGGAATTCGCGTTTCAGTTGCCGGTGGGCCTGCTTATTCGCGACGGCTGGTTGAAATGGATTTTGCGCAAAGCGATGGACGATCTGTTGCCGCCGGCGATCACGTGGCGGCGCAAAAAAATGGGATATCCGTTTCCGCTGCAAGACTGGCTGTGGAATTCGATGCGCACGATCGAGACGCTCCTGGCGGAAAGCGAGAATCCCTATCTCAATCGCCGTTACGTCTGCGAGAATCTCCAGCCATGGATGGCGCAACAGCCGGACCTGGTTTGGAGAATTCTAAGCCTGGAGTTGTGGCATCGCTGCTTTATTCGTAAACAAAAAGTCGCTAGCCTGCGCCCCCGCGCCGCAAGCCGGCCGGCCACGTTGAGGGCAGCCTAGACAATAAGTTCTTTGAAGTTCCCTCTCCCACTACATTTCGTTGCCATGCCTGGTCTCGTCATTTGAGGCCAGGCATTTTTGTTTAGCTGGGGCCCACTGGGGGGAACCGCCATGCGGCTGCCGGCGATACCGCTTTGAAAACGCTCCACTCGAAAAAGGTTATCTCGAAAACAAGCAAGACTGCTTTTGGCGACAATGTGCAAGGCCTGCAAAAGTGCGATGCCTGGCAAAAGCTGCTTCATTTCGTTGCTCTGAATTTAAAACCGGAATAAATCGTTACATCCAAATCGCTTCACAGGCACGAACGAGGTTACGATCAAGCACTGCCGCTCTCGTGATTACCTGCGTTTATCACGGTGATTACAGGCAACAGGCGATAAGTGCGCTCGTGGCGCGCCCCTTGCAAAGGTGAAAGGCAACTAAATGAAATGTGAATACGATCACACCAACCGATTTTTCGACAACGCGATGCAAAACAAAATCGATAAATCTGCAATCCTGTTTCTGCTCATTCTAATGCTCGGAGCCGGATTGCGTGCTTGGGGCTTACACGAACAGAGCCTGTCTTCCGACGAATTGCTAGAACTGGCTATCGCAAAAAAATCGGTCGCGGAAATTATCATCGAAGGCGACGGATTTCCTCCGCTGTATCATCTTTTGCTGCACGGCTGGTTGAAGCTATTCGCCCACGATCTCGCCGCGCGCTGGCTCTCGCTGTTGTTTGGTTGTGCAGCCATCCTGGCGATGTGGAAGTTCGCGCCCTGGCTTGAAACTCCAAAATCCCGTTTGTGGGCAACGCTGCTACTGGTGTTGTCGCCGTTTCATATTTGGTACGCGCAAGAGGCGCGGGCTTACTCGTTATACCTCTTGCTGGCTTTGTTGGCGCTCGGTTTTTTGGTTCGCGCAGCGCGCACGGATCGTTGGCAGGATTGGGCGGCTTATGGATTGGCCGCCACTGCCGGCATGTTTACACATTATTATTTTTCAATAGTGATTGCCATGGGCTGTGTTTTTCTTCTGCTCGAAAAGAGAAAATGGCAGGCGTTGAAGCGCGCGGCCGTGGCGCACTGCGGATTGGCGGTTTGCATTCTGCCGGCGCTTGGGCTGTTATTCGGCGACCTCGCTTTTCAGACCAGCACCATTCTCTCGCGGAGGGCGTTCACGATCGCAGCATTCGGTTACACGTTTTTCTCCTTCATCGCCGGTTACGCCGCAGGTCCCTCACTCCGTGAGCTGCACACGGCTACGCCGAGCGAAGCGATTATCTCCGCTCTGCCCTGGCTCATACTCCTGGTAAGCGGCATTCTTATTCTGCTGTTCAACAGCCGGCGCGACTTGAATGTCAGCATGTGGCGGCAACGCCTCGCGGTTTGGACGCTGCTGCCGGTGTTGCTCTGCGGTGTGCTCGCCGAACTGCTTGTCGTCAGCTTTAAGCTGCAGTACGTCTTGTGGGCTTCGCTTCCAGTGCTGATTGTGCTAGGCCACGCCCTTGCGCTGAGCTTCATCCGGCGCTCGACGCAGATTGCGATACTAATTCTGTTTTTCGTGTTTGGCGCCTCATTGTACAATCGCCGTTTCGATCCGGCGTATCACAACGACGACGCGAAAGCGCTGGCCGGCTATCTAAAATCGCAAAGCGACCAGCAAACGCCGATCTTTGTGATGGCGTGTTACATGGCCGAGCCGTTGCGCTACTATCTCGGCAATGATTGGCGCATTCATCCGCTGCCGGATGTCGGATTTCAAGCGCAGCATTTAAATGAAGCATTGCAGATTCTTGCACCACATTCTACCGGGCATACGCCCTTCTGGCTGGTTTATACACGCGCCTATCACGGCGATCCTACGGGAAAATTCAAGAAAACGATTCTTGCAAAAGGTTTAGTACAAGCGAGGACTGAGCTTGCTGGTATCGAATTGTATCAAGGAAATTGAGGTGGCTTATGGATTATTTATCCGCTGAAACCAAGCACATCAGAGAATTCCGCGCAAAAGACGAGGGCGCATTGGGCATCGTTCGCTCTACCGCTATGCGCAAAAAATCATTGCCGCCCGGTGGGCACAGACAGTTAAAGATCGCCGCCGTTTTCGGCACCCGGCCGGAAGTCATCAAGCTTTTTCCGGTAATCAAACAACTCGAAAAGCACCCAAACCTGCAAAGCCTGGTGATCTCAACGTCGCAGCATCGCGAGATGATCGACGAGCTGCTGCCGTTGTTCGATCTGAAGCTCGATCACGATCTCAACATCATACAGCCGAATCAATCGCTGACGGATATTTCCACGCGCGCACTCGCCGGGCTGGAGGCTATTTTCCGCCAAGAACGTCCGGACTTGGTTTTGGTGCAGGGCGATACCACCACGGCTTTTGCCGGCGCGCTCGCCGCGTTTTATCACAAACTTCCCGTCGGCCACCTCGAAGCGGGTTTGCGCTCTCACGACAAGACGAGCCCCTATCCCGAGGAAATCAACCGCCGGCTCATCGCCACCATTGCCAGCTTGCACTTTGCACCGACCGTGAAGAATGCCGTCAACCTGTATCGGGAAGGCGTCCATGTCGAAGATATCTTTGTGACGGGCAATACCGTGATCGATGCTTTGCTTCACATTGCTGCGCGTAAACGCGGAATCTTGCGTGACTATCTTCCTGCCGCAGCGTTGCAGGCGCCGCGCATGATTTTGGTGACCGCGCATCGCCGGGAAAACCAGGGCGCCT